>JBBITQ010000225.1:0-2344 GCA_037440685.1 Clostridiales bacterium | reverse complement strand
GCACCGGCAGGTCGGCCTTCACGCGGCCCGGTGCCGCCGTGAGCACCACGACGCGGTCGCCGAGGGCCAGCGCCTCGTCGATGCTGTGGGTGACGAAGACGATCGTCTTGCCGTGCCTTCCCATATCTTGAGGAGTTCCTGCTGGATGGGCACCCGGTTCTGCTCGTCGAGGGAGGCGAAGGGTTCGTCCATGAGGAGCACCTCGGGGTCGGTGGCGAAGGCGCGGGCGATGCTCACCCGCTGCTTCATGCCGCCGGAACGCTGGTGGGGACAGAAGTCGGCGAAAGGGGTGAGCCCGACCAGGGCCGTGAAGCGCGCCACCGCCTCCTCGCGTTCCGCCGCCGACCCGCGCCGGAGGCGGAGGCCGTAACCGATGTTCTGCCGCACCGTCATCCAGGGGAGCACCGACTGTTCCTGGAACACGACGCTGCAGAAGGGGCGGCCGGCGGCGGGGCGGCGGGACCTTGTGCCACAGCGCCGTGTCCTTCAACACCGTGTGGCGGGTCATGATGGCGATGACCGCCTTGGTGTCTTTCCCCTTGCGGAACGCGTCGTTGGAGTCGCGGACGCCCTTGAGGTAGGCCATCATGAACCGGCGGGCCGCATCGGTGTTCCGGGTGAAATGGGGGCTGGCCAGCACCAGGGCGATCTGCGCCCCGGGGGCGTACCCCTGGGCGTCGCGCCAGCGGGTGAAGATCCCCTGCTCCACCCCCTTGGTGATCAGGGGCTCGATCTCCATGGCGGCGTCGATCGACCCGTTGCCCAGGGCCGTCAGCATGTCGGGGAAGGCCCAGCCATGTCCACCTTCCCGGTCGCCAGGGCGCTGACGGCGCGCCGTCTTCCCCGATGCGGACCTTCACCGGCGGGGAGGGGGGAGGGAGCCCTGCCGGCGCGGTCCCCGCCGTCCCCCGGGCGGAGGGCTCGGGCCGCCCCTTGGGAGCCCGGCCGCTCCGGCAGCGCGCGAGGAGGCCCACCGCCAGGGGGGCCGCCAGCGCGAAGCCGGCGATGCGCTTGAGCCGTTCCGTCACCTCTGCACCTCCTTCCTTCGGGGTTCAACACAGTCTAAGGGCCGGCCGGCGATCGGGTGTCACGGCGGCGGCTGGCCGCGTATGATGGGGTGCACGTCATGCAGCCGTCGTCGAGAAGGTGGAAGGGATGGCAAGGGGCCTCTGGCAGTGGCTGGGACGGGATGAGACGGGCTCCTGGCGCGGTAAGGGGCGATGCCGCAAGATCATCGTCTTCCGGGAGGGGTGCTGCGCCGACGAGCAGGCGGTAGCGCGCCTCGGGGGGCGGCCCGTGAAACCCCTTCCGCTCGTCAACGCGGTGGTGGCCGATTTCCCCAAGGAGGCGGAATACCGGGTCATGGCGGAGATGCCGCACGTGGCCCGGGTCGACGACGACCTGGAGATCCGTGCGGTCGGGGTGGGACTCAGGCGCTGGACGGATGTGTGGCCGGCCCTGGGGCGGCTCATGCCGTCGTGCTGGCGCCGCCGCCAGCCGGAGCCCGCTCAGTCGGTGCCCTGGGGCGTGGCGGCCGTGCGGGCGCCCGAGGCTTGGTCCACGAGCCGGGGTGGAGGGGTCAAGGTGGCGGTGATGGACACCGGCATCGACCTCCGGCACCCGGACCTGCGGGACAGGGTTGCCGGGGGCTACAATGTCCTCTCCCCCGGCCGGGATCCGATGGATGATAACGGCCACGGCACCCACGTGGCGGGGATCATCGCCGCCACCGACAACGCGGCGGGCGTGGTGGGGGTGGCGCCCCAGGCCCTGCTCTGCGCCGTGAAGGTCCTGGACGCCTATGGCGCCGGATTCCTCTCGGATCTGATCGAAGGGCTGGACTGGTGCGTGCGCGAAGGGGTCCAGGTGGTGAACATGAGCCTCGGCACGCGGGAGGGTAACGACACCTTCCACGAGGCCGTGCGGCGCGCCTACCAGGCAGGCGTGCTCCTGGTGGCGGCCGCCGGCAACGACGGCGCCTCGGGCGGGGCCGACACCGTCAACTACCCGGCGCGCTATGCGGAGACGATCGCCGTCTCGGCGGTCGACCGCCAGTTTCGACTTCCCCGCGAGGCGAAGCGGGGAAGTCGACTTCCCCGCTTCGCCTCGCGGGGGCCCAGCGTCGACATCGTGGCGCCGGGCGTGGACGTGCTGTCCACCTGGCCGGGGGGGTCGTACCGCGCCCTGAGCGGCACCTCCATGGCCACTCCCCACGTCTCCGGCGTCGCTGCCCTGGCCCTCGCCGCGCGCCCAGGGTGGAAGCCTGATGCCGTCCGCGGGCTCCTAGTCACCCGCGCGCGCCGCCTCGCAGGGGTGCCGTATCCTCTGGTGGACGCGGCGCGGG
>JBBITQ010000224.1:0-2723 GCA_037440685.1 Clostridiales bacterium | reverse complement strand
CCATGGCGGCGGCCGGGGCGGACCTGATCGAATTGGGGCTGCCCTATTCCGACCCGGTGGCCGACGGCCCAGTCATCCAGCGCGCCTCCGAGCGCTCCCTGCGCGGGGGGTTCCGCCTGGCGCACGGGTTCGAGCTGGTGCGGCAGCTGCGCCGGGACCTGGCCGGGGCCGGCTCGGCCGCGGCGGCGCCCGTGGAAAAGGGCGCCCCCGCCCGGCCGGGGGCGGCGGACCCGGGCCTGCCCATCCTCTTCATGACCTATTACAACCCGGTGCTCCAGTACGGGCTGGACCGCTTCGCCGCCGACGCGGCCGCGGCGGGGGCCGACGGCCTCCTGGTGCCCGACCTACCCATCGAGGAGAGCGGCGACCTGGACGCGGCCTGCCGCCGCTCCGGCCTGCGCCTCATCCCCTTCCTGGCCCCCACCAGCACCGACGCGCGCATCGCCCGCGTCGCCGCCGTGGAGCCGGCCTTCATCTATTGCGTCTCGCTCACCGGCGTCACCGGCGCGCGGGAACGGCTGTCCGACCGGCTGGCTGAGATGGTGGCGCGCATCCGTCCCCACACCGGCGCGCCCCTGGCCGCCGGCTTCGGCATCTCGGGACCGGAGCAGGCGCGGGCGGCGGCGCGGCTGGCGGATGCCGTCATCGTGGGAAGCGCCGTGGTGCGCCTGGTGGAGGAGGGCGGCGCCGCGGAGGAGGTCGCCGCGCGGGTGGGCCGCTTCGTCGCGGAGGTGAAGGCCGCCCTTGCCGGGGGGCCTGAGCATGCCGAGGGTTAGCGAGGACCGGGTGATCTGATCACGCAGGAGGCAGAAACTGGAGCAGCTCATGGCCGAAGGGTATCTGGCGATGGCCAGGATCGACCGGGCCGAGGCAGAATCCGCCATCGCGGCGCAGTCCGAGGTGGCGTTGCGTGATTAAGAGGGGAGAGATCTACCGCGTGGACTGGTCACCCGGCCGCGGCAGCGAGCAAACCGGCCTGCGGCCGGCCCTGATCATTCAGAACGACATCGGTAACAGGTATGGTCCGACGACGATCGTTGCCGCCATCAGCAAGAAGGTCCCGTCCAAGGATTATCCATTCCATGTGAGAATTACGCCGCAGGAAAGCGGTCTGCCGGAAGATAGCGTCATTAAATGTGAGCAGATCATGACCATCGACCAGTCCCGGCTGGTGGCCCGGATCGGCGTGCTCACCGAGGCGCGCATGCGCGATGTGGATGTGGCGATACACCGGAGCTTGGGGCTGGTCTGCCCGGGTGGGATGATGGTCAGCGGCGACGCCGTCTGACCGAGCCAGGTGTTCAGCTCGTGCCTTCGGGGGTGCGGTGGCGCGCTTCCAGCCAGGCTGCCATCTCCCTGGCGAAGCGACGGTACGGGTCGGGGGCGGTCGCGGTGGATGACCCGTCCCCGGGAGATGATCTCAAAGACGAGGCCGGGCGCGGCTCGTCGCAGGTCGACCAAGTCCAGGCGGTCGGCAGCCGGCGCAGGCGTTCCGCCCAGTCCGATGGCAGAGGCGGCTTGCCGTGGTGCCAGGAGACCTCCCCGATCTACCCGTATCATATCATGGCAGAATGGAAATACGCGCTGGGAGGGACAGGTTTCCGTGGTGCGGGTGCATCTCTTCATTTCAGGGTTGGTCCAAGGGGTGGGGTACCGGGCGGCGGCGATGCAAACGGCGCGGCGGCTCGGCCTCTCCGGCTGGGTGCGCAACCTCCCCGACGGCCGGGTGGAAGCGGTCGCCGAGGGCGAGCGGGAGGCGGTGGACGCCTTCGTCGCCTGGTGCCGGCACGGTCCGCCGGCGGCGCGGGTGGAGGCGGTGGAGACGGCCGAGACCGTCGAGACGGCCGGCGCGCCGGCGCCCCGCGAAACAGGGTTCACCATACGATAAAAGGTCTTGCCTCCCTGGATGAGGTGCCCCAAAATGGTAGGTGGAACCTCCAAGCGGCCAGCCATGATCCACGGCGCGTGAGGGGCATAGACTGAAGGGGCGGTTGAACCGCCCCCAGGCCGGATGGTTCCAAAATGAGAGGGAGTGGGGAGGATGTCGGAACCGGATAAGCCCGTCCGGATACCGGAGGGGGCGGGGTCGGGCGGCGGATGGCGGATGCTGGTGGGCGTGCTCTTCGAGCCGGGCAAGTCGTTTGCCTATCTGCGCGAACACCCGCACATCATCGCCCCCTATTTGACCATGAGCGTGGCCTCGGCGGTCACCGGCTGGCTGGTGGCCGGCAGGTTTGCCGCGGCGATGCTGGCCGCCATGCCGGCGGGCGGACAGATGCCGCCGGGGATGGCGGGCGGGATGGCCACGGCCGTGAAAGCGATGAGCGTCTTGGGTGCGGCCGTTTCACCCTGGATCATGGGCGTGGTGGTCGCGGGGGTGCTGGCCCTGGTCGGCGTCTTCGCCGGCGGCGAGGCGGGGTTCAAGCAGATCATGAGCGTGGCCGGCTACGCCTATCTCCCCACGTCGGTGATCGGCGGCTTGGTGAAGGGTGTCCTGGTCGCCGTCAGTCCGGCGGCCAATCCCATGCAACTCATGGCCAGGGCGGCCGGCGCCACCAGCGCGGCGGTCTTTCTACCCCCCGAGCAGTTCGGCACGCTGACATACAAGCTGGCCTCGCTCCTGGACCCCTTCGCTCTTTGGAGCCTGGCCCTGCTGGTCGTCGGTTACGCCGCGCCCACCAGGTTCATAAGGAGCCAGATCGGGACGATCAGCGCCGCCGCCT
>JBBITQ010000223.1:1965-2726 GCA_037440685.1 Clostridiales bacterium | reverse complement strand
GCGGGCGCGAGCAGCGGGTTGTCGCCGCGCAGGTCGTCGGCGAAGAGCTGCCAGTCGCCGGAGACGGCAGCGAAGATGTCCCCGCTGAAGAGGTAGCCGGACACCGTGTCATAGGTGGCGAAGGCCCCCGGGAAGTGCATGAACGGAGCGCTGAGGAAACGGAGTTCCCCGCCGCCTCTCACGGCCAGGGACATGCCGTCGACACACCTGACCCTCTCGCGGTCGAACCCGTAATGAGGGATCAAGCCCGCCGCCCGCGAGTTGGTGAGCACCTCGATGCCGGGGTTCAAGGAGAGCCACTCGGGGATGGATGCGCATAGATCCGGATCCTGATGATGGACAATCACGTGGGTGACGCGGCCGGGATCCATCACCTGCGCCACCCGGTCGCGCACTTGCGCGAAGTGCCACTTGCTGCCGGGGTCGATGAGGCAGGCCTGTTCACCGGAGACGAACAGATAGGCGTTGCACCGGAAATTGGTCTCCTCCTCGCTCCCCACCCAATAGATCTGTCGGCCGTTCCCTTCGTAGAGCAGAACCGGACCGTCCAGGCACACCGCGTCGTTCGCCAGCGTCTGGACCAGGTCCCTGACTCCGCTGGCCTGGGTATTCCAAGCGGTTTCGATGCCCATCGCTGGTGCCTCCTTCCACAAAACGTCGTCGGTGAAAAGTATCGTTCCGGGAAGGAAGCGATTTTAGTTTTCAAGAAGCCGCTGGACGTCGCAGGCGGATGGCGTCGAAGGAGTCTAACCGGCGCGGCC
>JBBITQ010000223.1:475-1955 GCA_037440685.1 Clostridiales bacterium | reverse complement strand
AAGGCCGCCTCCGCAGCCACCTTGCGCGCGAACTCCTCAAGGGGGAGGCTCCCCAGCTCGCCCTCCGCGCGCGAGCGCACGGAGACCGTACCGGCCTCCGCCTCCCGGTCGCCGGTGACGAGCATGTAGGGGACCTTCTCGAGCTGGGCCTGGCGGATCTTGTAGCCTATCTTCTCGTTTCGGCCGTCCACCTCGACCCGCAGGCCAGCGGCGGCCAGGCGCTCCGCCACCCGCGCCGCGTATTGCTGGTGGCGGTCGGCGATGGGCAGGACCTTCACCTGAACGGGGGCCAGCCAGAGAGGGAAGGCGCCGGCGTAGTGCTCGACGAGGATGCCGATGAAGCGCTCCAGCGAACCCATGATCGCCCGGTGGATCATGACGGGGCGCCGCTCCCGCCCCTCTTCGTCCATGTACGTGAGGTCGAACTTCTCGGGGAGCTGGAAGTCGAGCTGAACGGTGGCGCACTGCCAGCTCCGGCCCAGGGAGTCGGTGACGTCGAAGTCGAGCTTCGGGCCGTAGAAGGCGCCGTCACCGGGGTTCAGGCGGTAGGGCCGGCCCAGGGACTCCAGCGCCGCCGCCAGCGCCGCCTCGGCCTTGTCCCATAGGGCGGGATCGCCCATGAAGTCCTCGGGCCGCGTGGAGAGCTTGATGCTGTAGGGCATCTGGAAGGCGCCGTAGATCTCGTCCACGATGCTGAGCACGCGCTCGATCTCCGCCTGGATCTGGTCCTCGCGCACGAACAGGTGGGCGTCGTCCTGGACGAACCCGCGCACGCGCAGTAGGCCGTGCAGGGTGCCGGAGCGCTCGAACCGGGCCAGCCGACCGTACTCCGAGAAGCGGATGGGCAAGTCGCGGTACGACCGCACCTTCATCCGGTAGAGGAGGCAGTGCCCCGGGCAGTTCATGGGCTTGACGGCGAAGTGCTCGTCCTCCTTGTCTATGAAGTACATGTTCTCCCGGTAGTGGTCCCAGTGGCCGGACCGCTTCCAAAGCTTGACGTCCATGATGGAGGGCGTGTTGACCTCCTGGTAGCCGTACCGCGCCTGGATTTGCCGGGAGAGATCGACGAGGAGGTTGTAGACAACGGTGCCCTTGGGGTGCCAGAAGCAGAAGCCGGGCGCCTCCTCATGGAAGCTGAAGAGGTCCAGCTCCGGCCCGAGCTTGCGGTGGTCGCGCCGCTTGGCCTCCTCGCGCTGCCAGAGGTACCGCTCCAGGTCCTCCCGGTTCTCGTAGGCGGTCCCGTAGATGCGCTGGAGCATGGGCTGGCTCTCGTCGCCGCGCCAGTAGGCCCCAGCCACATGGAGCAGCTTGACCGCCCGCAGGCGCCCCGTGGACGGCAGGTGCGGCCCCCGGCACAGGTCGGCGAACTCGCCCTGGCGGTAGACGGTGATCTCCTCCCCCGGCGGCAGCTCGCGGATGATCTCCTCCTTGAAGGTCTCGCCCCGCTCCGCGAAGAAGCGCAGGGCGTCATCGCGCCCCA
>JBBITQ010000223.1:0-465 GCA_037440685.1 Clostridiales bacterium | reverse complement strand
GGATGTCTTCCTTTATGATCTTCTGCATCTCGGCCTCGATCCGCTCCAGGTCCTCGGGCGTCAGCGGCCGCGGCGTCTGGATGTCATAGTAGAACCCATCCTCGATGGCGGGCCCGATGGCCAGCCGCGCCTCGGGGAAGAGCCGCTTGACGGCCTGGGCGAGCACGTGGGAAGCGCTGTGGCGGTAGACCTCGCGCCCCTCCTCGTCATCGAACGTGAGGATGCGGAGCTGGCCGCCCGCCTCGATGGGCTGGGTCAGGCCGATGACCCGGCCGTCCAGGCGGACCGCCACCGCCGCCTGGGCCAGGCGCGGGCCGATGTCGCGGGCGATGCGGTCCGCCGTCACCCCGGCGGGGTACTGCCTCTCGGTCCCGTCCGGCAGGGTTATGGTCACCGCGTGCACCGGGTTGCCTCCTCAAGGCCGATCTGTCTCTGGGATAGTGTAAGGTCCGTCCGACAGGGTGT
>JBBITQ010000222.1:0-2738 GCA_037440685.1 Clostridiales bacterium | reverse complement strand
CATAGGCGAGGAGCGCGACTGTGCGGTTCCTTTGGCAGGATGGCATACGACTCCTCCTCTCCTACTGGGTCCAGCGGGGGCGCCCTGACCGGGGCAGGACGCTAGCGTCGGCGCGGCCGGCGACCTCGACGCGGGCGCCGGTGGGGGTGAACCGCAACGGGATTTTCACCCGCACCTCCACGAAGACGGTGGGGTCGCGGAGCATCCGTCCGGTCACCGGGTGGCGCACCGGGCTGTCAGGCGCGGCGTTGATGACCGCCACGCGTATCCGGTAGGGACGGTCGGCCAGGGGGAACCCCTCCTCAAGGTTGGCCGTGGCCACGGCGTACGCCGCCGCCTCCGCGGCTGCCGGCATGATGTACCGCTCCCCTCGCACTAGCCGGTCCAGGTCGAGTTCCTGCACCCCCGCTAGGGCGGCGGCGTCGGCGATGGCGCTGGCGAGGGTGCGGGCTGCGAACACGTATCCGGCATCCGCCACGAGGCCCAGGGCGATGACGTAGAGAGGCATGACGAGGGTGAAGAACGCCAGGACACCGCCGCCCTGCCCCCGGAGGACGCGCCTGAGGGGATGCGCAGCGTGCCGCGCCGGGTGGGTTCCTGGCCTCACGGGAACGTCGCCCCCAGGTACTCGCTGCGGCCGATCAGAGTGGCGCGGAGGCGGACCTGTGACCGGCCGACGACCGCGGCGAGGGGCGTGCGGAGGCGGTGGTCGTGGGCCAGGGTCACGCGGATCATCGTCCCGTAGGACGCGGAACGGGGAGAGATCACCACTTCCGCCGTCGCCGGGTCGATGCCACCGGATTGGAGCTGCTCGCCTATGGCTTGCAGCGCGCGGGGCGAGGCGCCCCCGTCGACGCAGGCCTGGCGCAACCCCGTCCGCGCCGCCTGGGTCAGGACGAGTTTGGCGTTCAAGGCCAGGCCGAGATCCAGGAGTGCGAACGCCAGCAGGATGAGCACGCCCCCCACCAGGACGAATTCCATCGTCGCCGCTCCGGAATCGCGCTCGCGCCTCGCGGCGTGGATGCCCCGGCCCACGTCGCCACCTCCTCGTGCGGCCTCGTCTGGAGCCGCCTCACTTGGCCGTGTTGATGCTGTTGATGATGTCTTGCAATCTGCCGTTCAGGGCCTGCCCGAGCTGGGACAGGGTGCCGATGAGGATGATCACCACCAGCGCCAGGAGCAGCGCGTACTCGGCGGTCGTGGCGCCGCGGTTCTCCCAGAGGATGAGCCAACGGTCCCATGGGCGCAGCGTCGGCATCTGACCAACACCTCCTTTCCAGCGTTTTGCGCATCCACCCCGCCGCCCGCGTCACCACTGCCCGTGGATGAAGTTCAGGACGTTGGGCAGCAGCAGGAGGACGAAGATGGGCGGGAAGAACAGCAACAGGGCGCAGACGGTCATCTTGAGGGGCAGCACCCCCAACCGCTCGTCCAGGCGCTGGCGCCGGCGCTGGCGGATGAGCCGGGCGGACTGGCGGAGCGCCGCGGACACCGGCGTCCCCAGGGCCTGGCCGATACGCAGGGTGCGGACAAAGCTGCGCACGTCGTCGACGGCCACCTGGTCCGCCATTTCCGCCAGGGCTTCGAGTGCTGGCCGTCCCAGGCGCATGTCCGCACGGGCTTGGTCTATGGCGGCGCGCAGGGGCCCCGCGGGGAGGTTGGGCGCCACCGCCTCCACCGCCTGATGCAGGTTGAGTCCTCCGTCCATGGCGATCACCATGAGGTCGAGGAAGAATGGCAGGGCTCTGGAGACCTGTTCCTGGCGTTCCCGCATTGCGCCGCGGAGGGGAAGGGCACGTGCCCAAGCATGGAGGACCTGGGCCGGCTTCTGGAGGATAGGGAACCACCGGAGGTTGTCCCCCCCCGCTCCCCGGCGGGTGTCGACGAACCTCTCCAAGCGCCGTGCTGTCTGCCTGTAGCCCGCCCGAACAGCAACCCATGTCGCTGTGGCGGCTCCGGCTCCGGCGACGGCGGCCATTGTAAGGGGCGCAGGCATGAGCATCACCTCCATCGTCATCACAGCTGCTCAGTAGCTGAATCTGGTAAGCCGGCGGAGCACCGCCAGTCCCGCGGCCCATGAGGCCAGGGCGTAGAGGAGGCCCGCCCGCCCGGCGGGATGGGCCAGGAGGGGGAACAGCATGCCGGGCGCCGCGACCGCGAAATAGAGCAGCAGAAGGAAGGGGGTTGCGGCGACGAAGTAAGCCGTCCAGCGGGATTCGGCTGTCCGGGCGCGGAGGTCCCCCTCGAAGAGCCGGTGATCGCGCACGGTCTCGGCCAGCCGCACCAGCACTTCCGCCAGGTCGCCACCCGTGCGCTGGTGGATGTGGATGGAACGCACGAACAGGCTGATGTAGCGGCTGCCGAGGCGGTCCAGGGCGCGGGCGGCCTCGGGCAGCGGGAGCCCCTGGTCGTAGCGGGCCAGGACCTCGCCCAGGAGTTCGCGCCAGACCCCCTGGGACGAATCCGCCGTGCGCTGCAGGGCTTGCAGCAGGCTTTCGCCGGCCCGCAGGCTCTCGGCCACCTCCATGAGCACGTCGTCGAGGGCCTTCTCGGCGGCCTCCCGCAGCCCGGCGAGGGCGCGCGTCCGCATGTATGCCGTGAACCGGCCCGCTAGGCTGGTGGCCACGCGGCTGCCCAGTCCAGGGGGCGCCGATCCGCCCGCCATGCGGCTGACGCGCTGGCGGGTCCGGCGGGAGAGGAGCGAGAGGTCGAGCAGGGCCGCCGCGATGGTGGCGGAG
>JBBITQ010000221.1:0-2741 GCA_037440685.1 Clostridiales bacterium | reverse complement strand
TGGGCCAGGATGCGGCGGTAGCGGGAGAGCCTATCCGCTATGAAGGAACGCAGGAGGGGGTGAGGCCCCTCCCACAGCCGCGGCCCCACCTCCAGACCAACCTCGGCCAGGAGGGAAGACACGGGCGGCTCCTCACCCGGCTCGGCGGCGATGATCTCGTAGATCAGGTCCCCTTCCCGCACCAGTTCCTCCGCCGCCAGGCGGAAGCCGCGGGCCAGCAGCCAGCGCCGCACCCGCGCGGCCGCCGTCATGGGCTGCAGCACCAGGCGCTCCACGCCGCCCAGCACCTCGCGCGAGCGCTCCAGGCAGGCCAGGATCGTCTCGCCGCCCATGCCCGCCAGCACCACCACGTCGGCCTCGCGGGGCGAGAGGACCGTGAGCCCGTAGCCCAGCCGCAGGTCCACCTGGCCGGCGACGCCGAAGGCGCTGACGGTGGCACGCGCCGCCTCCAGGGGACCGGGCCGGCTGTCGGAGGCGATGGCGCGGGGGCACTTCCCCGTCGCGACGAGATACACCGGCAAGAGGGCGTGGTCGGTGCCGATGTCGGCGACCACCGTCTTCTCCGGCACCAGGCTGGCGATCTTGAACAGGCGGGGCGAGAGCCGCAACGGCGATCACCCGCCCATGCCGGCCGACCGCTCCTGCACCAGCTCACCGTAGGAGATGCTTCTCGTATGACGCGTGTGGCTCCAGCCATGGCGGTGGGAGAGGAAGACACCGCACCAGGTCACGAGCACCCAGCTGTACGCGAAGACCGGGAGCAGCGGGAGGAAGCGGTAGGGGCGCAGCGGGACGCGGTCCATGACCAGGGCGAGGAGCGGCAGAACGAACTGCACGGCTCCCAGCGCCCACCAGACCTCCACCGGCACCAATTTCAGCAAGGTGGGCGTGAAGGAGTAGTAGCGGCTGGCGACGAGGGAGAAGAGGCCGAGGGCGGTGGCCAGGACCAGGTAGAAGGGGCGGCAGAGCAGGACCGCCCCCTCGAGGATGGCGGCGTCGGACCGGCGCAGCCCCTCCCAGAGGAGCGCACCGAAGTAGCGGCGGGCCACCTGCACCCCTCCCTGCACCCAGCGCAGGCGCTGCCGGAAGGACTGCACGAACGTGAGGGGCTTCTCGTCGTAGATCACGGCCTCGTGGGCCCAGGTGGTCTTGACCCCGCGCGCCAGGGACTTAACCATGAATTCCAGGTCCTCGGTGAGCGTCTCGGTGGCCCAGCCGACCTCGCGCAGGAGCGCCATGTCGATGCACATGCCGGTTCCACCAAGAGGCACGGACAGACCCAGGTTGTGCTTGGCCAGGCACCAGAAGCGGTTGGAGACCCAGTAGGACATGGCGAATCCGGCCGAGATCCAGGTGTCGTCGGGGTTCTTCACGTCGAGATACCCCTGGATGATCCGCTCGCCCCGGCAGAGGCGCGTGTTCATGGCGGCCAGGAAGTCGGCTGCCACCAGGTTGTCGGCGTCGACGATCACCACGGCGTCGTAGCGCCGCGGCCCGGTCTCCAGGCGGCGGAAGGCGTAGTCGAGGGCGTGGCCCTTGCCGCGCAGCGCGGGGTTCCAGCGCTCGATGACGGTCGCGCCGCCCTCCCGCGCGATGCGGGCCGTGGCGTCGGTGCAATTGTCGGCCACCACGTAGACGTCGTAGAGGTGGCGCGGATAGTCGAGGCTCTTCAGGTTTTCCAGGAGCTGACCCAGCACCGCCTCCTCGTTGTGGGCGGGGATGACGATGGCGAAGCTCTTCTCGGGAGGATGCGGCCTGACGCTCCGCGGCGTACGGAAACCGGCGGGGATGAAGGCCAGGTGATAGACGGTGTAGAGAAGCACCACGCCCTGAAGGATGGTCAGCCCCGTCTCCAGCCAGTCCGGCAGGGTGGGCCGCCCGCCGAAGTCGTAGACAAACGTGGCCAGAATCAACTGGTCGCCCCCCCGCGCCGCAGGATCTCACCCAGCACGGGACTTGCTGGAAATCGCCTGCCAGCGCCCCCGCCCATTATATTCCCGGCCCTTGCCAGCGTCAACCGCGCCGCCTGTCCCGTTCGCCCGCCGGGGCGTGCGCGCCCTGCAGGCGTGCATGCCCGGTCAACGCACCTCCAGGAAGAAGCACTTGAGATAGAAGGTCTCCTCCGCCCCCAGGAGCACGGGGTGGTCGGGGGCGGCCCCGCGCCGTTCGATGAGGCGCAGGAGGCGGCCGGCGTCCCGCGCGGCCTCGTGTACGCACTCCAGGAAGAGGGGCTCGGCCATGTGGTGGGAACAGGAGCAGGTGACGAGGATGCCGCCCGGGGGAAGGAGTTTCATCGCCCGCAGGTTGATCTCCTTGTAGCCCCGGTAGGCGCCCGCGACGGCGGCGCGGGACTTGGCGAAGGCCGGCGGGTCGAGCACGATCGTCCCGGCGCGGTGGCGCTGGCGTTCACCGGCGGACAGGTTCGACACGGTGCGCTGCAGCCAACGGTCGACGCGGCCCGTCTCGGCGCGGGCGCCGATCCACTCGGAGAGGTTCTCCTGCGCGTGCTCGGTGGCACGCTCCGAGCTCTCGACGCTGGTGAGCTTGGCGCGCGGTCCGACGAGGTCGCCGAGCGCGGCGCCGAGCAGCCCCACGCCGCCGTAGAGGTCGAGGTGCTGCCCCTCGGGGTCGAGCCGGTCCCGGTCGACGAGGTCCTGCACCGCCGCGGTCAACACGGCGGGGGCCGCACGGTGCACCTGCCAGAACCCGTTGTCGTCGACGGCGAAGGAACGCTCCCCGAC
>JBBITQ010000220.1:0-2744 GCA_037440685.1 Clostridiales bacterium | reverse complement strand
GTCGACGACCTCCCGCAGCACGGCCTTGAGCCGGTCCTCGAACTCGCCCCGGTACTTGGACCCCGCCACCAGGGCGCCCATGTCCAGCTGCACGATGCGCTTGTTCTTCAGCCCCTCGGGCACGTCGCCCCGGACGATGCGCTGGGCCAGCCCCTCCACGATGGCCGTCTTGCCCACGCCGGGCTCGCCGATGAGCACCGGGTTGTTCTTGGTGCGGCGGGAGAGGATCTCGATGGTGGTCTCGATCTCCTCGCTCCGGCCGATCACCGGATCGAGTTTGCCCTCGCGCGCCAGCCGGGTGAGGTCGCGGGAGTACTTGTCCAGGTGCGGGGTGGTGCTCCGTCCGCCGGCGGCGGCGCGGGGGCCGCGGCCCACCGCCTGCTCCGTCTTCCGGCGCAGGGCCTCGGGGGTGAGGCCGTACTTGCGCAGCAGGTCACCCGCCAGGCCGTCCTGCTCCGCGGCGAGGCCGATGAGGAGGTGCTCAGGCCCCACATAGCCGTGGCCCAGGTCGCGCGCCGCCGCCATGGCGTGCTCCAGGGCGGTCTTCACCCGCGGGGAGACGGAGATCTCCTCCGGGGCTTCCCTGCGGGCGGCCTCTTCCTTGGGGGCGTTGTGGTCGATGTACCCCTTGATGTCGGCGGCCTGGATCTTAAAGTACTTCAGGATCTCCTGTACGACGTCGCTGTCGGCCAGGGCGTAGAGGAGGTGCTCGGTGTCCACCTCGCGCCGGCCGAAGTCCACCGCCGTCCGGGCCGCCTGCTGGACCAGCTCGCGGGCGTGATCGCTCAGGAGGCGCTCGATGTCCGCCGCCTCGCGCCGGCGCCGCCGTTCCATCCCGCCGAACCCGGGGAAAAGGTCGAGGTCGGCCAGGTCGCCGAAGAGGTCGTCCAGGAAGCCGCCCGCGAAGAGGGACTCGAAGGGGGAGAGGAAGCGCTCCTGCCGCCGGAGGCGCCGGTAGTCGGCGTCGCAGACGTCGTAGGTCTCGCGGCGGCCGTTCTGGATCACGGTCACCCGGGCCGTCGCAGGCCGCTCGCCGCAGATGTCGCAGAGCACTTTGCCCATCGCGCCTTCCCCCTCGCTCGTGCCGGTCCTTGATCCAATTATTCTATACAAAAGTATAGCCTGGCAGGCGCCGCCATAAAGGCGCGAAGGGACTAGCCGCGGCGGGGCATGCCGCGCCTTGACCCGGCCCCGATCCGGGCATAAGATGCAGGTAAGGATGCAGGTAAGGAGATGCCTGACGATGGAAATGGCGAGGCTGACGAGCAAGGGACAGTTGACCCTCCCCGTGAGGATCAGGCGGGCTCTGCGGTTGCGGGAGGGAGACGTCCTGCTGGTCTACATCGAGGGCCGGGAGATCCACCTGAAGAAGGCGGCGGACGACGAGGTCGCGCCTTTGGGAGAGGAGGACCCCATCTGGCGGATGATCGGCATGGGGGAGAGCGGGAAGGCGGACGTGTCCGAGCGCCACGACGAGTACCTGGCGGAGGAAGAGAAACGTCGTTGGAACGAGTGATCGTGGACACGAGCGCCCTCTACGCTCTGCTGGACCGCTCCGACGCCAACCACCGGCGGGCCGAGGAGGCGCTCCTGCGGCTCAAGGAGGAGCGGGCGCAGGTTTTCCTTAGTAATTACATCCGGGCCGAGACCCATGCCCTGCTCCTATCGCGGCTTGGTCCATCCTTGGCTCGGGAGTGGTTGCTCTCCAACCGCTGGCCGGTGGAACGGGCCTCCGAGAGGGACGAGGAACGCGCCGTGGAGATCATTGCCAAGTGCGGGGACAAAGGCTTTTCGTATGTCGACTGTATCAGTTTTGCCGTCATGGAACGGCTCCGGGTGCGGCGGGCCTTCACCTTCGATGCGCACTTCCAGCAGTTCGGGTGGCTGATGGTGCCATAGCACGGGTCAGGCGCGGGGTCTGCGCCCGGCGGGGAGCAGGCGGGCCAGGAAGACCCGCTGGCGCCGTTCCATCTCGTCACGGCGCAGTGCCCCCGAGTCGCGCGCCGGCGCCGACCGGCGGCCGAACAGGGCATAAAGCGGCACCGCCAGGCCGAGGAGCAGAAGCCCGGCGAGCAGGCGCGGCGGCGTCTGGCCCGCGTTCAGCAGGATGGCGCCGGCCAGCGCGGCGTAAGGGGACCAGCGCGCCCCGGGCAGGCGGAGGGTGTCCTGCATCTCGCGGCGGAGGCGGAGGGCGGCCAGCGCCGTCAGGGCATACGTGACCGTGAGGAAGAAGACCGCCTCCGCGATGAGGCCGCGCAGGCTGCCGGTCAGGGCGGCGGCGAGCACCGTCCCGTTCTGGACCAGGAGCGACACGTAGGGCGTTCCGTACCGGGGATGGAGCCGCGCCATGGCCGGCGGGAGGTAGCCGTCCCGGGCGATGGCATAGCCCAGGCGCGAAAGGCTCAGGGTCCCGGACTCGTCCGAACCGCTGATGGAGAGGAGCGCCCCCAGGGTCATGAGGGCGAGGCCGGCCCCGGCCAGCGGCGGGAAGAGGGCGGAGACGATGGCCTCGAAGGCCTCGCTGGTGGGGGCCGAAGACCGTGCCAGCCGCGCCGGGGCACGGCCGCCATCATCACGAGGTTGGTGGTGAGGTAGAAGGCGGTGACGATCCCCATGCCGACGAGGACGGCCCGCGGCACGGTGCGGCGGGCGTCGCGCACCTCGCCCGCCGGGATGATCGCCAGCTCGAACCCCGCGTAGGCCCCGGCCGCCCGTCACGCCCAGCCGCCGTCGCGCCGGACGTC
>JBBITQ010000219.1:0-2757 GCA_037440685.1 Clostridiales bacterium | reverse complement strand
TGGCGGCCTTGATGGCCGCGACGCTGGTGTGGTAGCGCTGGGCCAGGTACCAGATCTGGTCGCCGCGTGAGACGGAGTACGGGAACGTCACGGGCGCACCCTGCGCGGTGGCGGCCGCCGCGGCCCCAGACAGGGCGGCGACAAGCGTCATCACCGCGATAGCGGTCCATGCCAGCCTTCTCAAGACCGTCTTCTTCACCCTTGCACCGACCTCCATGGGCAACACGTGGTTTATCTCCAAGGAATTTGTCGGACTTCCGCCGCTGAAAGATCTTAGGGACTTGCTGGAAAGCGGGGCCTGGGGGCTCCTGGGAGGGAAAACCCGGCGCGAGCGGGCATGAGCGCAGCCGCCCTGGGGCAGGGTAGGAGTGGCGGCGCGGACACGGGCGGATGCGGGGGTGAGCATGGGTGCTCGTCCAGTTCACGTCGCGGGCAGGGGCGGTGGCCATCACGGCCGGGCTGGGGGTGTTCGGCACGGCGCTGGCCTTTCACCCACCCCTGGTGAACCCGTGGGCGGTGGAGCACGGCCTAGGCGAGATCGCCCGGCACGGGGCCTGGGAGGCCATCCACTGGGCCGGCGCGGCCGGGCTGTTCCTGTGGCTCACCGGCCTGCTCGCCCTGCACCGCCTTCTGGCCGGGCGGGGCGCCGCCGGCCTGTCGCCCTTCGCCGCCGCGGCAGCGGTCGGCGCGATGGTCGTATGGCTGCTCGTGATGGCGTTGGAAGCCGGGGCCATGCCCGGCCTCGCCCGGTCGTATGTCGCGGCCGCCGAGGGCACCGGGGAGGCGGGGGCGGTTGGGGAGGCCGGCGCCGCGGCCGCGGCGCGCGTTCTCCTGATCGCCGCGCCGTGGTACACCTTTGGGCTTCTGCTGGGGTACGCGGCAGCCGGGCTCCACTGGATCGCCGTGGCCTTGTGGGGGGTGGACGTCATCCGCTGGGGCGGATGGCCGCGCTGGTTCGGGTGGTGGGGGGCGCTGGCGGGCGGGGCCGGCGCGGTGGCCCTTCCCGTGGCCGTGGCCCTTCCCAAGGCTGCGGTGCCCCTGCTGGCGGCCACGTCCGGGCCCGCCGGCGCTTGGACGCTGGTCGCCGCCTGGTTCCTCTGGCGGGAAGGGTGACCGATGGCGGCGGGATGCCAGGTGGCCGGGTCTACCTGGGCCCGCCGGTGTCCACGTTGCCGCCGTGGTCGCGGATGATCCGCAGGGCGCGGTCGAAGTTCTCGTCGGGGGTGGCGACGGTGAGCATGTAGTGGTGCCCGCCCACCAGTTCCTCGCCGCCCAGTGCGCTGCCGCCGACCGAGGGGTCCTGGGCCGCGAGGCCGCGCTTGTCCCTGTCCGCCTGGCCGGTGATGGTGACCGGCCAGGGCTGGTCCTTCTGGCGCCCGGCCGCCGCGGGCCGCCAGCTCACCTCGTCGAGCTGCACGGCGTCGTAACCGGCCTCCTTCAGCGCGCGCATGGCGGCGCGGGCCGAGCCGGCGTCGGGGAACGTGGCCAGGATGCTCTGGGCCGTGAACTCGCGCCGCTTGCCGGGGACGTACTTCCGTGGGTCCAGGATGTCCATGGCCAAGCCCCCTTCGTGTGGTACGCTTATCTTGTCCTGGCCGGGCGGTTTTCATCGGACCCCGCGGGCCGGCCCGGCGGGAATGGCGGGGCGGGGGCGGGATGGGCTTGGAACGGCGGCTGGCGGAGGGTGAAAGGCGTGATGGCGGCACCGGCGGGGTGCCGGCCGTGCTGTTGCTGGCGGTCGTGGCGTTGGCCGTGGCGCGGGTGGCGGTGTCCTGTGCGGGGCCTACCGGTCCCGGGAAGCGGTCCGGGGCCGGGCGGCAACAGGCGGCGGAGCCGCCGGCCGGCGGAGGCGGCGCCGGCGGCGACTGGCGGGTGACGGTGCTGGCCGAGGGACTCGAAGTGCCATGGGCCCTGGCGGTGGACCACGAGGGGACGCTCCTGGTGACCGAGCGCCCGGGCCGGGTGCGCGTCATCCGCGGCGGGAGGCTCCTGCCGGAGCCGGCGGCCCACCTGAGCGGACAGGCTACCGGTTCACCGAGGAGAAGGTCTTGCTGGACGGCATCCCGGGCGCCCCGATCCACGACGGCGGGCGCCTGCGGTTCGGGACGCCTGGCCTGGGACGGGGCGGGACGCCTCTACGCCGCGGAGCACGGTCCCTCCGGCGAGTACGGCCTCTGCTGCCGGGACGAGGTCAACTGGATCGAGCGGGGCCGGTTCTACGGTTGGCCCCTCCGGGCGGGCCGGGATGATACCGGCGCCGCCGCGCTGGCGCGCGAGCTTCCGCCGCCGGCCGGCCCCCTGAGCACGAGCGGGCCCGACACCTGGGCGCCTGCGGGGATGGCCTTCCTCCCGGACGAGACGGGCCGCACCGGCGCCAGCCTCCTGGTGGTGACACTGCGGGGCGAGCACCTGCGCCGCGTGGTGCTGGCGAAGGGGGATGGCACGGCACGCGAGACCCCGCTGCGGATCATCCGCGAGGAGGTCGTGCTGCGGGGCTACGGCCGTCTGCGGGAGGTGCTGGCTGCTCCCGGGGGTACTTCCGGCGGCTGCCTTTACGTCCTGACCAGCAACCGGGACGGCCGCGGCCGGCCGGCGCCGGAGGACGACCGCCTGCTCCAGGTGTGTCCGGCGCAGGCGGGCTCGAGGAGACCGCCGGGCCCGGGGGGATGAGGGAGGGCAACCGAGGATGCATGACGCGGGGAGATTGCGGCAGACCCTGCGCCGCATCGACGGGCGCGGGTACAAGGCCTAAAAGGA
>JBBITQ010000218.1:0-2771 GCA_037440685.1 Clostridiales bacterium | reverse complement strand
CGAGGAAGCGTTGGTCCACGCCATGGTGCTGCGGGCCATGCCACAGGCCCGGTATGCGGCTGACAACCTGGGCCACTTCGGCCTGGCCGCCAAGTGGTACTGCCACTTCACCTCCCCCATCCGGCGCTACCCGGACCTCGTGGTGCACCGGGTCCTCAAGCAGGTCCTGGCCGGATATCTCCCTGCGGAACGCGCGGCCGTCATGGCGCAGGATTTCCCGGAAATCGCCCGCCACAGCTCGGAGCGGGAGCGCCGGGCCGAAGAGGCGGAGATGGAGACGGTGCGCGCCAAGATGGCGGAATGGATGGAAGGCCGGGTAGGCCAGGTGTTCGAGGGCACCGTCTCGGGCGTGACCGCTTTCGGCATCTTCGTGCAGCTCGACAACCTCATCGAAGGGCTGGTGCACGTGAGCACCATGGACGACGACTACTATCGCTTCGACGAGGAGCAGATGGCGCTGATCGGCGAGCGCCGAAGACGCCGGTTCCGCTTGGGTGACCGCCTCCGGGTGCGCGTCACGGGGGCCAGCGCCACTGCGCGGCAGGTCGATTTCGTCTTGGCTTGAAACGTGCTATTGTATTGATGCAGGTTATCGTGACTCCAGAGCGTTGCAGCGATGCGGGGGGTAGCGGTTTGCGCCGTCTGGGGATCGGGTTGATATCCGTGGCCGTGCTCCTGGTGGCAGCGGGGACGGCACTGGCGGCGGACGTGGCCTTGACGCCGGAGCAGGAGCGGGAGGCTCTGGCCATCGAGCGGCTCCTGCGGTGCCCCGTGTGCACCGGGCAGTCGGTGGCCGAGTCCCATGCCGAGCCGGCTGAGGAGATCAAGAGCAACATCCGCAAGATGATCAAGGAAGGCAAGACGCGCCAGGAGATCATCGATTATTACATCCGGCGGTACGGCGAGTGGATCGTCATGAAGCCGCCGGCCCGCGGTGCCGGGCTCATCGCCTGGGCATGGCCGGTGGCGGTCCTGGTCGCCGGCGGGCTGATAATCAATGCCTTTCTGCGCCGTTCCACGCGGGCCGCGGCCGAGGCCGGCGGCGATGCGCAGGGATCCGTCGGGCCGGGCGAGGGCGTGGACCCCGCTGTGTACGAGCGGTTGAAGGACTACATCTGATGACCTTCGGGGCGCAGGGATGAGCGACGCCGGCCAGGGCATCAAGGTGATCGCCGAGAACCGCAAGGCCCGCCACGACTACCACATCGAAGAGAGATACGAGGCTGGCATCGTCCTGACCGGCACCGAGATCAAGTCCGTGCGGGCGGGGCGGGTCAACCTGCGCGACAGCCACGCCCTCATCGAGCGGGGCGAGGTCATCCTGTACAACATGCACATCGCGCCGTACGAACAGGGGAACCGTTATAACCACGACCCGGACCGGCCGCGCAAGCTCCTCTTGCACCGGTGGGAGATCGACCAGCTTTACGGGAAGGTGCGGGTGCGCGGCTACTCGCTCGTGCCGCTAAAGGTGTACCTCCGGCGCGGCAGGGCCAAAGTGGAGCTGGCGCTGGCGCGCGGCAAGAAGGTCTACGACAAGCGCGAGGCCATCGCGGAGCGCGAAGCGAAGCGCCGCATCGACCGTGCGCTCAAGGGGCACCGCGGCCGCTAGCGTCAACGTGAGCGTCGCCATGGCTGTTGATCGCGCGCACGCTCGCGGCGTAAGATATTGATGGGAGTTGTAAAAAGCACGGGGGTGAACAGGTTCGACGTCGGCAGGGTGGGTTGAGGAAGCGAGCCGAGCTGCGCCTCGTTAAACCGCGATGCACGATAAGTGCCAACGAAGAGTACGCTCTGGCTGCTTAATTGAAGTAGCCACGTCTGCCGGGTCCGCTCCCGCCGGACCCGAGCGGGCGCCGGTGCAGCGGGATGGTCCCGTCCCCGGCCCGGGGGGACGGGATGAGACCAAGCGGGCTGGCCGATGGCGGATCCTGCCCTTGGGAGCCGCCGGAGGCGAGAAGCGAATACAAGGGCTACGCTCGTAGATGCCTCATCCGGCTCGCCGGCGGACGAGGGTGCGATTCCCTCCACCTCCACCAGAAGGTGACGTCGCCCCTCACGGGGCGTTTTTCATGCCATCTCCGGGGCAAAGCGGGTCAGCCCAGCTCCCGGACAAAGTAGCGCTCCTGGTATTCCCTGAAGGTGTCGGCGCGGACCAGGGCCACGTCCTCTCCATCCACCAGGCCGAAGGTGGGCGGGAACTTGGAATAGGCCCAGGAGCCCAGGTTCAGGTAACCCTTGCCATTCGTGTAGTGGATGAGAAGGGGCTCGTGGGTGTGACCGAGCACGAGCCAGCGGTGCGGTATGCGGCGCAGGTTCTCCTCCACCCGCTTCTGGAACGAGTCCAGCACCCCGCGGCTGTAACCGTAGAGGCCGGGGTTCCCGCGCCGGAGGAGGCGCTCCAGGTCGTCCTGGTACGGCTCCCCGCCGCGGCGGAGCCCGTCGACCATACGCCGTAACGCCTCGGGGTGGCCCAGCAGGCGGCGGAGGTAGGCCGCCGCCCGGTTGGCCGCCTCCCCCAGGGCGTCGTCGGCGTCGGGAGAGACGTAACGCTCCAGCACTCCGACCAGCCGGGCGATATACTCTCCCACGGGTTTCCTCGCCCTTTCCTCCCCGAAGTCGACGGCGTTCCAGGGGTCGAAGGCGTGGCCGTGGTGGGCCAGGAGGGACGGCACGCCCATCTCCACCTTCACACGCACGGGGATGCCGAAGAAGTCCCCTCCCAGGTAACGCCGGAACGGGAGGTAATCGTGGTTGCCGAGGACGTAGAC
>JBBITQ010000217.1:0-2777 GCA_037440685.1 Clostridiales bacterium | reverse complement strand
AACACCAGCGTGAGTGGCCCAGGCCAGAAGCGCGCCATGAGCACATCCGCTGTCGCGGGCCGTCCCCTGGCGACCAGGTCCACCATCTCCTCCCCCGCCACATGCAAGATCAGCGGGTTGTCGGCGGGCCGCCCCTTGGCCGCGAAGATCCGTTCCACCGCCACCGCGTTGAAGCCGTCGGCCCCCAGGCCGTAGACCGTCTCGGTGGGGAAGGCGACGATCCCGCCGCGGCGTATGATCCCCGCCGCCTGCTCCACCGCCTCGGGACGGCTGGCATCGAGCACGATCGTCGTCAAGCTGCCACGCCCCTCACGCCCTCACGCCCGCCACGATACGGTCGTGACCGGCGAGGTCGCGCCGCACCTCCACCCCCAAGAACGCCCCCGTGGCGCGGATCAGACCCGCCACGCGCCCGGCCTGCCCTGCTCCCACCTCGATGACCAACGGGGCACCCGGCCTCAGGAACACTGGGGCGCCCCGGACGATCCTCTCGATGCACTCAAGACCCCGCGAGCCCGCCAACAATGCTACCTCCGGTTCGTACTGCCGAACCTCCGGCATGAGATCCGACATCTCCTCCCGCGCCACGTAGGGCGGGTTGGAAACGGCACCGTCAAGCTCCCCCGCCATGCCTGCCCGCGCCAGCGGTTCCCACAGATCGCCGTGGTAGAACCGTATCCTGTCCATCACCCCGTGGCGGCGGGCGTTGGCCCGCGCCACCGTCAGCGCCCCGCGGGAGATGTCCACCGCGTGGACCTCCGCGCTCGGGAACTCCAGGGCCAGGGTGACCGCGAGGACCCCGCTGCCGGTGCCGAGATCGGCCAGGCGTATGGGAGTGTCAGGCCTCTTGAAGAACTCCCGACACCAGTCTACGATCAGCTCGGTCTCGGGGCGTGGAATGAGGACGCGGCGATCCACCCGGAAAAGGCGGCCGTAGAACTCCGCCTCCCCCAACAAGTACTGGACCGGCTCCCGCCTCCCCCTCCGGTACACCAGGCGGCGGAAACGCCGCCAGACGCCTTCGTCCAGAACCCGCTCGGGGTGGGCGAAAACCTCTTCCGTGCCCAACCCGCCGGCGCGGCACAGGAGGATGCGGGCGTCGCGCCGGGGTTCCGCCACCCCGCGCGCCTGCAAAAACGCCCCCGCCCACTCCAGGGCCTCCTTCACGCTCCGCCGGCCTGCCACCCGCGCTTCAGTCCATTCCCGCGAGAGCCGCCGCCTCGTAATGGTCGATCAGGGCGTCGATGATGTCGTCGAGCTCGCCGTCGAGGATCCTGTCCAGCTTGTAGAGGTCGAGGTCGATGCGGTGATCGGTCACTCGGCCCTGAGGGAAGTTGTACGTGCGGATCTTCTCGCTCCGCTCGCCCGTCCCCACCTGCGAGCGCCTTTCGGCCGCCAACTGGGCCTCCTGCTCTTCCCGCGCGCGTTCCAGCAACTTGGCCCTCAGGATCTTCATCGCCCTGGTTCGGTTCTTGTGCTGCGATCGCTCGTCCTGACACGTGACCACGATCCCCGTCGGCAGGTGCGTGATGCGCACGGCCGACTCTGTCTTGTTCACGTGTTGGCCACCCGCACCACCTGAACGAAAGGTGTCGACCTGCAGGTCCTCGGGCTTTATGTCCACCTCTACCTCCTCCGCTTCCGGCATCACCGCCACGGTAGCCGTAGAAGTGTGGATCCGCCCGGACGCCTCGGTGACCGGGACCCGTTGCACGCGGTGCACGCCGCTCTCGAACTTTAGGCGGCTGAACACCCCGTCACCGTCGATCGAGAAGATGACCTCCTTGAAACCGCCTATCCCTGTCTCGTGGGTGCTCATCACCTCAACCCGCCAGCCACGCCGTTCCGCATACCTGGTGTACATCCGGAACAGGTCCGCGGCGAACAAGGCCGCCTCGTCGCCTCCGGCGCCGGCGCGGATCTCCACGATGACGTTCTTCTCGTCTCGCGGATCCCGCCTCAGGAGGAGCCTCTTCACCTCCCTCTCCAGCCCCTCGATGCGGCGTTCCAGCCCGGCGACCTCCTCGCGCACCCATTCCCGCTCCTCGGGTGCGCTCTCCCCGAGCATCTCGCGGGCTACCTCCAGGTCGGCGCGAACCTTCCGGACTTCGCGCACCTTCACAACTATCTCCTCCAGGCGCGCGTGCTCCTTCAGGCACTCACGCCACGCCGCCTGATCAGCCATGATCAGCGGATCTCCCAGCTTGGCGGTCAGCTCATCGTACCGTTTCTCAATCGCAGCCAGTTTATCCAGCATTTCCCCTCACCATCCGTGACGCCTGCCCGTTCACGCGCCCGCCGGCTCACCGTCGAGGGTAGCCCGCAACGCCGCGATGGCCACTTCCAACTGGGCGTCGTCGGGTTCCCGCGTCGTCATCTTCTGGAACCAGAGCCCTGGCAGTATGAAGGGCAAAAGCCACGCCGGGCTGCCGCCCCTGCTCAAGCGTCCCGAGAAGCGGATCACCTCGTATGCCACTCCCGCCACCACCGGAAAGAACCCCAACCGCACGGCCAGGCGCTCCCAGACGTTCGGCCAGCCGGTCAGGGCGAACACCACGATGCTGATCAGCGCCAGAAAGAGCAAAAAACTCGTCCCGCAGCGCGGGTGGAGGGTGGAGTAGCGCCGGGCATTCTCCACCGTGAGGTCGTCGCCGGCCTCCCAGGCGTGGATCACTTTGTGTTCTGCGCCGTGGTACTGCAGCACCCTCTGGATGTCGGGCATGAGCGAGATCCCGGCCAGGTATCCGCCCAGGATCAGGAGCCTCAGCACGCCCTCC
>JBBITQ010000216.1:0-2793 GCA_037440685.1 Clostridiales bacterium | reverse complement strand
ACCACCGCCACAAAAGCCCGCCGCAACGACACGTGATGGTTATTACAATTATAGTTTGCATCTGTGGCCTGAAGCCACTCGGCTCACGAAGGCGCGCGCCGCGGGAGGAGGTCGCCCAACGTCGCCCTCGCCCCCTTGCGCGCCAGGCCCTCCAGGAGCGCGGGCTCCTCCACCAGGCCAAGAAGGTTCATCTCTTCGTCCGTCACCCAGATGACGTGATAGCGCTGCGCGACCAGGTGACGGGCCACCTCCCGCAGCGGCGTGGCCCGCGTCGCCACCAGTTCCCGCACGGGGAGGATGCCTCGCTGCCGCAGCCGTTGCCGTTTCCGCCACAACACCCTCATCGCCTCCCATCCCCCGGAGGCCAATTCCCGCCCTGCGGCGACGTACAGGAAGCCGGCCAGCAGGAAGGCGTTGGGGATGAACCTCTCCCAGCAGAGGGCCGCCAAGCCCGCGGCCATCATGGCGGCCGCAGCGGCCTGTCCGGCCCGGGCCAGAAGCCTGGTCGCCCGGCCCTGACCCAGTCGGTACGATAGGACAGCCCGGAGGAACCGGCCGCCGTCCAGCGGCAGGACGGGGAGCAAATTGAAGGCGGCCAGGGCCAGATTGCCGTCGATGAAGAGGCGGGCAACGGCGGGATCCAGGAGCCCTCGCTGCTGCAGCCATATCCCGGCGGCCAGGAGCAAGAGGTTGTTAAGTGGCCCGGCAGCGGCCACCACCGCCTCGACCGCGGCGTCGCTTTCGCCCATTTCCTCTATCCGGGCCACACCGCCAAACGGGAGGAACTCGATCTCGCTCACCCGGAGGTCCCAGGCCCGCGCCATGGCCAGGTGAGCGAGTTCGTGCGACAACAGGATGGTGGTGACGACCAGGGCGGGGAGAACCTGCCCCCCGGCGGCCGCAGTCAGGAGCAGCAGGAGGAAGAGGGGGTGGACCTTCAGCCGGACGCCCCCAACCGTCCCCACGGTCATCCGAGACGCCCCGGCCCTTACTCGCCGGCAACAAGGCCGATGTGCCCCGCGGGGTCCTTCTCCCGCCCATTGGCCCTCACCTCGAAGTGCAGGTGGGCAACGGTGGCGTTCCCAGTCTTGCCGACATACGCGATCACCTGTCCCTTCCGGACCGCCATCCCCTCCGACACCGCCACCCTGGAGTTGTGGGCGTACAGCGTCTCCCAGCCTCCGCCGTGGTCGATGATGACGTACTTGCCGTATTCGGCTTCCTCCCCCGCCTTGCGGACGACGCCGGCGGCGGCCGCCCGCACGGGAGTGCCCTGGGGTGCTGCAATATCGATCCCGCGGTGGTATTCCTCCTTGCCGTCGGGACCGATGCGCCAGCCGAACCAGGAGAGCACCCGTCCCGCGACGGGAGGGGTCATGGACGGGGGAGGGGCGGTCACGCCCGTGCTCGCATCGGCGGCCCCTGGGGCCGTGGCGGCGCTCTCCGGCACCGCACCCGGTAACCCCCCGGGGAGCGTCCCATCCCCCGCTGGCGCCCTCGCCGCCGGCGCGGACGGGGAAACCTCCCCTCCCGCCCGCGCACCGGAGGCGGTGGAGGCCGGGACACCCTCATCGCCACCGGAGGTCAGGCCTTGGAGGTAGCCCAGGGCCTTCGCGCCCAAACCCGCGAAGTCGTAATCGAGCGAGACGCTGTACCTGAGGGCTGCGAGGATCAGGCGCGAGGCGGGGCCTGGCACGCGATCGAGGGCGAACACGGATGCCAGGATGCCGATGGAGAGCAGGACCTGGACGGCGAGACGGTTGCGGAGAAGGCGCGCCACCGCGCGCCTGCCAGCCCCGGTCTCCCAAGATGGGTCGAAACGCAAATCCAAGCCATCCTGCCCGTCGGGCAAGGCCCAGTCCCTCCCCCACCATGCTTATGGCGGGCGGGGCCGCCTCATGCCGGCGGCGGGCGTCAGAAGAGGATCTTCTGGCGGCGCATGCGCACGTTGAGAACGAGGGCGATGGCCACGGAGTTGGTGAGGAGCGCGCTTCCCCCATAGCTGACGAACGGTAAGGGCACCCCGGTCACCGGCATGAGCCCCATGGTCATCCCGATGTTCACCAACACGTGGAAGGAGATCATCGATACCACGCCTGCGGCGAGGAGGCTGCCGTACAGGTCGCGGGCCTGAGCGATGGCGAGGAGGCCGCGGCGGAGCAGGAGGTAGAAGAGCAGGATCACCGCCGCGCCCCCCAGGAAACCCAACTCCTCGCCAATGACCGAGAAGATGAAGTCCGTGTGCTGCTCGGGGAGGTAGTTCAGTTGGTTCTGTGTCCCGGCGTACAGGCCCTGTCCGGTCAGCCGCCCCGACCCGATGGCGATCTCCGACTGGATGATGTGATATCCGGCGCCCAGGGGGTCGCTCTCGGGGTCCGTGAAGACGATGAGGCGCTTCAATTGATAGTCTTTGAGAGGGATGGGGATGCCGAAGCGGAAGTGCGCCCCGATATACGCGACCGCCGCAGCCAGGCCCCCCAGGCAGAGCGCCAGGAGGCGCCTCCCGGGCACGCCAGCGATGTACAGCATGCCGAAGGTGATGGCGACGAAGACGAGGGACGTGCCCAGGTCAGGCTGCATGAGCACCAGGAGCATGGGCAAGCCCGCGTGGGCAAAGGGGATCGCCATGTCGCGCCAGCCTCGCATGTTTCCCTCTTTGCGGGCGAGGTAATGGGCCAGGGTCACGATCAACAAGAGCTTGGAGAACTCCGACGGCTGGATGTCCACGGGGCCGATCTGGAGCCAACGTTGCGCCCCCAGGGCCTCGCGCCCGAAAGCCTTTACCGCCAGGAG
>JBBITQ010000215.1:0-2873 GCA_037440685.1 Clostridiales bacterium | reverse complement strand
TCGTGTTCGCGATTTTCGCCCTTGCGCTTCTTATCGTGGCCGTCACCGCCGTAAGGCCAGCCCTGCCAAGCGTTCCCGTCGTCCTGACTGATCTCGGACCAACTCCGGGACTCCTTCTGCTTCTTCTTCTCCGCGGGCTCGACCGAGATCTTCACGACCAGGCCGTCCGTGACCTTGAGCTCGGCGCGGTCGCCGGGGATGACGTCGGCCAGTGTGGCCCTCCCGTATCCCTTGATGGTGATGACCGCCCCGTCGGCCACCTCCAGCGTCACCTCTTCACCGCTCGCCAACAGCACCGTCACCGTACCGGCCGCGGGGTCGACGGCGGAGATGACTCCTTTGAGCTCCGCCTGCTTCTTTTGCTTGATCCCCTTGACCTCGATCTTGACGACCGTACCCTGCCGGAGCTTCATCGCCACGAGGTCGCCCGGCTTCAGGTCGCCGAGGGTGCCGTAGAAGTCGCCGCCCAGTTCGATCTCGGCCCACTCGGCGACGGGGAACGTCTCTTCCGTCCCGTCCGGCAACATCACGGTGATCGAGAGGCCGGAGGCGTCGACCGCGTATACCGTGCCGCGCACTTCCGCCTCGCGCGGGTGCCGCGTGCGCACCGGCTTGGCGGTCTTGGCATCGACGAACACCGCCTGCCCGTCCTGGTTGAGGAAGAGCTCCGCCATGTAGCCCGGCTTCAGGTCGCCGAGCGTCGCCGGCCTATCGTTCAGGAAGATGAACGCGTTGTACGCGACCTGGTACACGCTGGTGGCGTTGCCCGCCCCCGCGAGGGTGATGCTCGACCCGGAGACGGCGGTGATCACGCCGCGCGCCGTGAAGGACTGCTGCTGCTGCGGGGGCTGGACATTGGCCTGCATGATCTCCAGCACCTTCGCCATCTCAGCCCGCGTCACCGGTTTGTTGGGCTGGAAGGTGTTGTCCGGATACCCCGCCACCAGGCCCACGTTGATGGCGATCGCCACATACCCCCGAGCCGCAGCCGGGATGGCCGCCGCGTCGCGGAAGGTGAGCCGGGCGTTGGCCGCCGCCCGCGCGTCTGCGTCGAGCCCCATGGCCTTCACGAGGATCGGGACCACCCAGACACGGCTGGCGGCAGCCTGGGCCTGGAAGGTGGTCTCAGAGGTATCGAGCAGCCCCATGTCCAGCGCCACTTTTATATAACCCTGCGCCCAGGGCTGAATGCTGGCCGCATCCTGGTACGGCAGGTACACCGATCCGTACACCGAGGCGTTGACCTGCTGGGCCCGTCCCTCCATGCCCAGGGCCCGCACCACCATGGCGACGACCTCCTGGCGGGTGACCGGCTGGTTGGGCCGGAAGGTGTTGTCCGCGTAACCGCGGATCACAGACCGCACCTGCATCTCGGTGATGAACTTGGCAGCCCACGGAGCCTGGCCCTGGTCGCGGAACCGCATCCCCACCGCGAAACCGGCCCTCACCCGGTGTCCGTCGTCCTCCCGGTCGTCATCGGCCAGGGCGGTGCCTACGAATGCCAGAGTCATCGCTACGGTGAGCAGCAGGGAAACAGCAACCCTTTTGACTCTCATCGCCACTCCTCCTTCTGCGTCGTCTTCCAGCCGGCTGTGCCTGTTAGATGATTCGCAGACGGAGGTGGCATTTGTGAGGGTTGGTACGAGGGGACGATGTCAGGCAATCTTTCCCATCGGTCACTCCCACTCGATGGTGGCCGGGGGTTTGGAGCTGATGTCGTAAACCACCCGGTTGACCTCCGGCACCTCGTTCACGATGCGGCTGGAGATGCGCTCCAGCACCTCATAGGGGAGGCGCGCCCAGTCGGCGGTCATGCCGTCCTGGCTCTCCACCGCCCGTATGGCGACGGTGTACCCATAGGTGCGCTCGTCGCCCATCACCCCCACGCTGCGCTGGGAGGAAAGGACGGCGAAGCTCTGCCATAGCCGCCGGTACCACCCGGCGGCCCGGATCTCCTCGATCACGATGGCGTCGGCGCGCCGTAGGACGTCCAGCCGTTCCGGCGTCACCTCGCCGATGATCCGAACCGCCAGGCCCGGGCCGGGAAAGGGCTGGCGGTAGAGCACTTCGTCCGGCAACCCGAGCTCGCGGCCCACAGCCCGGACCTCGTCCTTGAAAAGGTCCCGCAGGGGTTCGACCAGCCGGAAGCGCATCTCTTCGGGCAGGCCGCCCACGTTGTGGTGGCTCTTGATGGTGGCAGCCGCCCCCGCCCCGCTCTCGATGACGTCGGGATAAAGGGTGCCCTGGACCAGGAAGTCCACGGCACCCAGGCGTTCGGCCTCCTCCTCGAAGACCCGGATGAACTCTGCGCCGATGATCTTCCGCTTGCGCTCGGGATCCTCCACCCCCCGCAGCCGGGACAGGAACCGGTCGGAGGCGTCGACGGCAACCAGGTTCAGCCCGAGTTCCCGGAAGGTGCGCACCACCTTCTCCGCCTCTCCCAAGCGCAGGAGCCCGTGGTCCACGAAGATGCAGGTGAGCCGGTCCCCGATGGCCCGGTCCACCAAGGCCGCCGCCACCGCAGAGTCCACGCCGCCGCTCAAGGCGCAGACGGCGCGGCCCTCCCCCACCTGCTCCCGCACGCGCTTAACCGCCTCCTCCACGAAGGAAGCCATCGTCCACGCCCCGCTGCAGCCGCACACCCGGTAGAGGAAGTTCCGCAGAATCTCCACGCCCCGCGGCGTGTGGACCACCTCGGGGTGGAACTGCACGCCGTAGATGCGCCGTTCCGGATCGCCCATGGCCGCCACCGGCGCGTTGGCGGTCCTGCCCAGCACCTGGAAGCCCGGCGGCGGTTCCAGCACCAGGTCGCCGTGGCTCATCCACACGTCGATCCTGTCGGGCAGGCCGGCGAACAGCCCGTCCCGCGCCGC
>JBBITQ010000214.1:0-2882 GCA_037440685.1 Clostridiales bacterium | reverse complement strand
CAAGATCGTGAAGGTACAGGACAAGGACGTGATCGGCCTCCCGGAGGAGAACGTGGCGGAACTGATTCGCGGCCCGGCGGGTACCCTCGTCACGATCACCGTTCTGCGGCCCCAGGAGGGCGGGGGGGATCGCCAGCTCGTGTTCCGGGTGAGGCGCGCCCGGATCCGTGTGCCGACTACGGAAGCCAGGATGCTCACCCCGACCGTGGGGTATCTCCAGATCACCCAGTTCCTGGACGGCACGGCCCGGCAGGTGCGCAAAGACCTGCAGTGGTTGAGGCAGCAAGGCGCCCGCGGGCTCATCCTCGACCTACGCCACAACCCGGGCGGGCGGCTCGACGTCAGCGTCGATGTGGCACGGTCGTTCGTGCCGCGCGGGCCGGTGGTGCACGTGGTTGACCGTGCGGGCCGGCGCGAGACGTACGTGTCTGACAACCCGAGGGGCCTCGGCATGCCGCTGGTGGTCCTGATCGACGAGGCTACGGCGAGCGCTTCGGAGATCCTGGCGGGGGCGATCCAGGACCGGAAGGCGGGCATCATCGTGGGTATGCCTTCCTTCGGCAAGGGGCTGGTGCAGCAGGTCTACGACCTCGACGATGGAACCGGCCTGAAGCTCACCGTGATGAAATACCTCACGCCGCGGGGCCGGGATATCAACCGGAAGGTCACCGATGCGGAAAAGGCGGCGGGGCACGGTGGTATCCAGCCCGATATCCGCGTGGAGCGGCCGCCGGACTTGCGGCTGGGCGTCCCGGACCTGGACCGCGACCCGCAGCTCCGCAAGGCGCTGGAGGTGCTGGAACGCCGCCTGGCCGGTACCGCGGCGCGGGCAGCGGGCGATTGAGTTGGGGGGATGGTTATGACGGGACGCTTGAGGGACAGAGTGGCCATCGTCACCGGGGGCGGCCGGGGGATCGGGCGCGCCATCGCCCTGCTCTTCGCGCGCGAAGGGGCGCGGGTGGCCGTCGTGGCCCGCACACGGACCGATTTGGAGGACGTGGCGCGCGCGGCGCAAGTAGAGGGTGGGGGTGAAGTCCTGCCCTTGCCTGGCGACGTCACGGTGGCGGGCGACGTGCAGCGGGTGGTCCAACAAGTGCTGGAGCGGTGGGGCCGCATCGACATCCTCGTGAACAATGCCGGAGTGGGGCACTTCGCCCCGGTGGCCGAGCTGCCAGAGGATGCTTGGGACGAGATGATGGCCGTCAACCTCAAGGGCCCGTTCCTGTGCGCCCGGGCCGTCGCGCCGGTGATGGCGGCCCAGCGGTCGGGTCACATCATCAACATCTCCTCCGTCGCCGGCACGACCACCTTCCCGGGCGGCGGGGGCTACTGCGCTTCCAAATGGGGCCTCATGGCCCTGACCGACGTGCTTATGCAGGAGCTGAAACCGTACGAGGTCAAGGTGTCGGTGATCTGCCCGGGATCGGTGCAGACCGGCTTCGGCGGTACGCCGCCGCGCTCCTATTCGTTGCTCCCGGAGGACGTAGCCACGGTGGCCCTGGAGATGGCGGCGGCGCCCCGGCGGGTGATCCTGAACCAGGTGGTCATGCGCCCGCTGGTTCCCCCCGAGTTTCAGCGGTGAGCTCCCCCGCCGCCGCGGCCGGCTCCCCCCATAGCAGCCACCGCAGCTCCCCCACGGTGCGGCAGGAGGCGTCCGGGCTGGCTGCCAGCGTGCGCTCTGGTTCGTAGACGCCGCCCCAAAGGACGGCACAGGTCCGCGTGCCGGCCGCCCGGCCCGCCTGCACGTCGACGGGGGCGTCGCCGATGTACCAGGCGGCACCGGGGTCGCAACCCAGCCTTTCCAGGGCGAGGTGGATACCCTCCGGGTGGGGCTTGGGCCGCGATACGTCATCGCCGGTGACGACGACGCGGAAGCAAGCTGCAAGCTGGGACTTGTCCAGGGTGATGGCGGTGGTCCGCCGGCCCTTGTTGGTGATCAGGGCCAGGGGGTGGCCGCGGGCCGCCGCTTCCCGAACCAGCTCGGGGACGCCAGGGAAGACCTTCACCAGCCGTTCGTGGTGTCGTTCATAGTGGGAGAAGAAGCGCTCACAGGCGGCCTGGCGCTCGGCCGGCTCGGCGAAGCGCCCGATGATGGCCTCCTCGGTGGGGCCGAAGAGCGCGATGACCTCCTGCCGCGTGAAGGGCCGGCCGGCGAGGTCCTCGAGCACGTGCCGGAACGAGGCCACGATGAGGTCGATGGTGTCCACGAGGGTGCCGTCCAGGTCGAAGAGCAGGGCCGCAGGCTTCCCTGCAAAGCCCTGGAAGCGCAGGTCGAAATCCAGCACCTGGGCAAGCCTGATCAACGTAGGGGCCTCCGTTTCGCGCTTGCGGCGCCATCTAATTCGGCATCAATGATGGGGCAGCGCCGCCCGTTTTGCAACGGCCCGCGCGCAGCGGCCTTGTGTCCCCGCGCGGGGGGAGTTACCCTGATATCGGCTGCCAACGCAGAAAGCGGCCATCGAGACTGGCGGAAAGCAGGGTTTCCGATGACTGGGTTCCAGGTCGTCTCCGAGTTCGAGCCTGCGGGGGATCAGCCCAAGGCCATCGCGGAGCTGGAGGAAGCCTTTCGCGCGGGGGCGCGCAAGGTGACCCTCCTCGGTGCCACAGGGACGGGCAAGACGTTCACCATCGCCCATCTCATCGCCCGGCTGCAGAAGCCGACGCTGGTCATCGCGCCCAACAAGACGCTGGCGGCGCAGCTCTGCAGCGAGTTCAAGGAGTTCTTCCCCCACAATGCCGTCGAATACTTCGTCAGCTATTACGACTACTACCAGCCGGAGGCGTACGTCCCGCAGACGGACACGTACATCGAGAAGGACGCCCTCCGGAACGAGGAGATCGACAAGCTGCGCCACTCGGCCACCGCCGCCCTCTTCGAGCGG
>JBBITQ010000213.1:0-2915 GCA_037440685.1 Clostridiales bacterium | reverse complement strand
CTCGGCGACATTGCCGTCGCCTCGATGTTCCGCACGCTGGCCTATGTTGGCCACGGTGTCGACGCAGCGACGCGGCCCAAGACGGCAGCGTGGTATTCGCGTGTCACGGCGCGGCCAGCGTGGGCGGCGGTGGCGGCGATGGTCGCACCGATGGCCCCGGCCCCGTACATAACCGGGCAAGTGCTGATAGGTGAGGTCTGATGGCAGTGCTGTGGCGTAGAGGGAACAGGGATGGCTTCCGGGAGCCGGATCAGCGTGGCCAGTCGGCCGTGGAGATGGCCTTGGTGCTCCCCGTCCTGCTCCTGGTACTATTCGGAATCACCGAGTTCGGCCGCCTTCTTGGCGCGTACGTCACGGTTCAGAACGCGGCGCGCGAGGGCGCTCGCCTCGGTATCACCGGCGCTGATGACCAGGCCATCGAGGCGAAGGTGAGGGACGTGGCGCGTTACCTGGAGGGCGCCGGGGACGCCGGCCGGCTTGCGGTGAGCGTCAGCCCGTCCCGGCAGGCTGATCGCCGTCCTGGCACCGATCTCGAGGTGCGAGTTTCCTATCGCTTTCAGCTTCTGGTGCCCATGATCGGCAACCTGTTCCCCCCGAGCATGGTGCAGGATGGGAGATACCTGATGCTCGCCGCAGCGATGAAGATGCGAATCTGAAGGGTCGAAAGGGGGTTTCGGGCATGGTATCCCGCATGTTCGACTACATGCGACTCCTGCGCGACGAGCGCGGGACCGTGACGGTGCTGGTGGCGGCTGCGATGGTGGCTATATTCGGGTTCGGTGCCCTGTCGGTGGACGTGGGAAGGGCGTACGTGACGAAGCAGCGGCTGCAGGACGTGGCCGATGCCGCCGCCCTGGCTGGGGCACGGTTCCTGCCCAACTCCGTCGACGCCGAGGACGCGGCGAGGGCAGTGGCGACCGCCAACGGCATCCCGGGCGACCGTGTGGACGTCGGGTTTCCGTCGGGTGCCATCCGGGTCAGCGTCTCTGCCGACGTCCACTACCTCTTCGCCCCTGTGCTCGGTTTCGCCTCCGATACGCTGACCGCGTCGGCGACGGCGGGGAGCGGCGGGGTGACCGCGTTGAGCGGGGGCCGCTGGGACCGCAGTGCCGCCGATTACGGCAGCGAAAACGGTGGCGAGGTCGGCGGCGACTGTCGCGACGGGTCTGGCGGCCGGGACGACGCGAGGGACAGCGATGAGGCCGCAGGCGATGCTCAGGAGGCTAAAAGCGATACGCCGGACGGAGAAGACCCCGAGAGCCATCCCGATCACGATGTAAGATCGGACAGCGGGCACGGGGAGTCGGATGGTCATTCGCAGAGCGAGCACCGCGACAAGCGCAAGGATGACACCCACCGCGATGACGGTGACTGGCGCAGCGACGACCAGAACCGCGATCACCGGGACGGGAACGCGGACGGCGAAGACTCTGGGCACCGCGATGATGATCATGACGCCACTGTAGGAAACGGCAGCCGCGCCGGCGACGCGCGGGAAGACAGGGGCGGTGGTTGCGACGAGAGCGGTGACGAGAATGACCGGGACGGCGCCCACGGCGGCGACGGGGACAAGTCATCCGGCTGGAGCGGTAGTGGCGAGAGCGGCCGGGACGGCTCCCGCGCCAACGACGACGGGGACGGCGAGGGGCGCGTGAACGGAGGCGCGGTACCCCTGGCGGTGCAGAAGATGGACTTCGTGCTCGGTCAGCTCGTCTCGCTCAAGCTTGGGGCTGGCGCCGGGACCTCCGGGAACTTCCACGCCCTGGCCCTTGGCGGGACGGGGGCCGACAACTACCGCTACAACCTGAAGTACGGGTTCCCGGGGACAGTCCGGGTGGGCCAGACACTGCGCACGGAGCCGGGGAACATGGTGGGGCCGACGGAGGAGGCCATCAGGTGGCGCATCGATCAGGACCCCGCCGCCACCGCTGATACGGTTGCCGCCGGGTCGCCGCGGGTGATGTACGTAGTGGTCGTCGACAGTTTCGACGGGGTGCACGGCCGGGGGGAGGTCACCGTCGCCGGTTTCGCCGCCTTCTTCATCGAGGGCTATGTCGGAAACGGTGAGGTGCAGGGCCGGTTCCTCAAGTGGGTGGCTACCGGCGAGGGCGGGGGCCCCGCCGACTACGGGTTGCAGCAAGTGACTCTCCTACAGTAGGGACGGTGGAAGCGAGTGGACAGGCGCAGGATTCTTCGGCTTTTCCTCCTGCCGGCACTTGCTGGCCTCGCGGCCAGCATGCTGGCGTACGGCTATCTCAAGACCGGAGGGGGGCGTAGTGCCAACCCAGAGGTCGTGGTGCCGGTCGTGGTGGCCAAGCAGGCCATCGGTGCCCGCACCCGGTTGACCGCCGAGATGCTCACGGTGAAGAAGGTGCCGCAGGAGTACGCGTGGAGGGGGGCGCTATCTTCGGTGGATCAAGCGGTGGGCAGAGTCACGGTACTCCCATTGGCGGAAGGTGAGCCGGTGGTGAAGTCGGCGCTGGCCCTCCCCGAAAACAAGTCCGCCCTCGCCTTCCACGTGCCCCGCGGCTTCCGGGCCACCACCATCGCGGTCAATGAACTGAGCGGCGTGGCGGGCCGCTTGGAAGTGGGCGACCGCGTGGACCTGGTCGGGATCTTCAATCAGGATGTGGCGGGGACGCCGAAGTCTATCCTCCTGCTGGAGGACGTGGAGGTGCTCGCCTTGGGGCGCGAAGAGGGAAGTGACCCCAAGGCGAAGGCGTCGGGCGGCTACAGGTCCATCACCGTGGCGGTCAAGCCCGACCAGGCCGTGCTCCTGGCATTGGCAGTGGAACGCGGCCGCATCCAGGTCCTTCTGCGGCCGGCGGACGGCGGCGAGCGCCGTGGCAGGGTAGTCGTGACCGATGACGCGTTCCGGAACTAGCCTTCCTTGGTGCAGGCGGACGGGGGGTGAG
>JBBITQ010000212.1:0-2950 GCA_037440685.1 Clostridiales bacterium | reverse complement strand
GTCCCGGCCTCTTGCCTGCCCAGGCGTTCGTGATCTTCGGCTCCATGGTCGATCCTCCTCGTACGCGCGCCGCCCCGGGTCCTACAGCACTTGAAGCGTGTGGAGCGAGGGGTCGCGGGGGCCGGAGATGCGGAACCCCGCGGCGCGCATGATCACTAGGTACTCCACGATCTCAGGGGTCACCCGTTCGCCGGGGCAGATTATGGGTATGCCGGGGGGATAGCAGGTGACGATCTCGGCCGCGATCCTCCCCGCCGCCTTCTCCAGGGGGACGGGGGTGGAGGGGGCGAAGAAGGCCTCGCGGGGGATGGTGGCTGGCTCGGGGATGGGGGGCATCCCGAGGTCCTCGGCACGCCGCAGGAGGCCGCCCACCGCCTCGGTGCGGTGGGGCGCGGGGTCGGCGGCGATCTCCCGCAGCGCGGCGACGAGCCGCCGGGCATCCTCCTCCGTGTTCCCGAACCCCACGATCAGGAGCACGTTATAGAGGTCGGAGAGCTCCACCTGGATCCCGTACCGGTAGCGGAGGATCATCTCCACCTGCTGTCCGGACAGGCCGAGGTCCCGCACGGTGACCGTCACCTTGGTGGGGTCGAGTCCCGCCGCGCCCGGCCGGCCGAGTACCTCTGCGCCGACGGAGTAGAGGCCGGGGATGGCGTTGACCTCGTCCCGGATGGCGCCGGCCAGGGCCAGGGCACGGTCGAGGAGTGCCCGGCCATCGGTGGCGATCTGCAGGCGGGCCGCATCTAGGGACGCCAGCAGGATGTAAGAGGCGCTGGTGGTGTGGATCACCTGCAGGGCGGCCTTGAGGCGCGCCGGGTCCACCCGGTCGCCGCGCACGTGAAGGAGGGAGGCCTGGGTCATCCCCGCCAGGATCTTGTGCATCCCTTGGGCGCAGGCGTCGGCGCCGGCCGCCAGCGCCGGTTCGGGCAGGGCCTCGTGAAACCGGAAGTGGGGGCCGTGGGCCTCGTCCACCAGGAGGGGTTTGCCGCGGGCGTGCACGGCGGCCGCGATGGCCCTGAGGTCGGTGGTCACGCCGTAATAGGTGGGGTTGATCAGCATCACGGCGCGCGCTTGGGGATGGCGGGCGAGCGCCTCCTCCACGCGCTGGGGGGCCACGCCCATGGCGATGCCCAGGCGGCGGTCCACCTCGGGCATGAGGAAGACGGGCTGCGCCCCGCTCAAGATGATGCCGGCCATGATGGACTTGTGTACGTTGCGGGGGACGATGATCTCGTCCCCGGGGCGGCAGGCCGCGAGGATCATCGCCTGCACCCCGGCCGAGGTGCCGTTCACCAGGAAGAAGGTGCGGTCGGCGCCGAAGGCCCGGGCCGCCAGTTCCTGGGCGGCGCGGATCACCCCGGCCGGCTCGTGCAGATCGTCCAGGCCTTCCACACCAGTGACGTCCCACCGGAACACGGCCGTGCCGAGCGCCTCCAGGAGCAGGGGCGGGGCCCCCGCGCCCCCCTTGTGGCCCGGCATGTGGAACCGCACCACCCCGTCCCTGGCGTAGGACTTCAGGGCCGCGACGAGGGGCGCGGCCGCCGCCTGCGCCTTCAATGCTTGTCGCGCCGCTTTCACAGCGGTTTCCCCGCCTTTCGCCTCCATGGTACGCTAACAGGAGTATTCAGGCTGGCGGCGGGTTGCTACGCGGGGGCCGGCCCTGGTGGGTGCCGCGGGAGGCCCGGGGTCCGACCTGTCTGGGGTGGTGTGTGTGCGCCCGCGCATACCCTGGGGGGTTGACTGGGCGTCGCCGTTCGGCTATAATCCAAAATGTCTATCCAATTAATAGGGATTGCCGTCGCGCACAGCGATGGGGTAGGGGGAGTTGGCCCGTGGCCGTAAGCGTTTATGTGCCGACGCCGTTCCGGCGCCATACCGGGGGGCAGGCGCGGCTCCAGGTGGAGGCCGCGACGGTGGGCGACCTCCTGCGCGCCCTGGCCCGCCAGTATCCGGACCTAGCCGGGCAGATCCTCGATGCCCGGGGCGAGGTGCCGGATTTCCTGAACGTCTTCGTCAACGAGGAGGAGATCCGCTCCCTGGCTGGGATGTCCACCCCCCTTAAGGACGGGGACGAGGTGGCCTTGATCCCCGCGATGGCGGGGGGCGCCGTCGAGCTCAGCGACGAGCAGGTGTTGCGCTATAGCCGCCACATCCTCCTCAAGGAGATCGGCGGGGAGGGCCAGAGGAAGCTCCTCGCGGCCAGGGTCCTGGTGATCGGGGCCGGGGGCTTGGGCTGTCCGGCGGCCATCTACCTCGCCGCGGCCGGCGTGGGGACCATCGGGATCGTGGACTTCGACCGGGTGGACATCTCCAACCTGCAGCGCCAGATCCTGCACGGGACGGCGGACGTGGGCCGGCTCAAGGTGGAGTCGGCGGCCGAGGCCATCGCCGCCCTCAACCCGGACGTGCGCGTCATACCCATCGCTGAGCCGCTCACGAGCCAAAACGCGCTGGAGATCATCCGGGACTACGACGTGGTGGTCAACGGGTGCGACAACTTCCCCACCCGCTACCTGTTGAACGACGCCTGCGTGATGCTCAAGAAGCCCCTGGTGGACGGGAGCATCTTGCGGTTTGAGGGGCAGGCGACCGTTTTCGTCCCCGGGGGCGGGTGCTACCGCTGCCTCTACCCGTCGCCGCCGCCGCCCGGCACGGTTCCCTCCTGCTCCGAGGCGGGCGTGGTCGGGGCCCTGCCCGGGATCATCGGTTCCATCCAGGCGATGGAGGCGATCAAGCTCATCGTGGGGGCAGGGGAGCCCCTGGCCGGCCGGCTCCTCTTTTTCGACGCGCTGGACATGGAGTTCCGCAAGCTCCGGGTGCGGCGCGACCCTGCCTGCCCGGTGTGCGGCGATAACCCGACGATTACCCGGCTGGTCGACGACTACAAGGAATTCTGCGGCGTGCCGGCGGCGGCGGTATACCGCGTGCGGCCGCCGCGGATCGCGTCGAC
>JBBITQ010000211.1:0-2966 GCA_037440685.1 Clostridiales bacterium | reverse complement strand
CGGTTCCCGCCCATCGCCGGGGGCGCCACCAGACAGCCGGGCATCGGCCACCTCCAGCACCACGTCGACCACGCGCAGGTTCTCGCGCACTTGGCGCCAGGCCTTGGCCATGTGCCCGGCCAAGAGGCCCCGCCCCGACCGCGCCGCCATCGCTCTCCCCTTCCCCTCGTGTCCGGACGAGCCAGACGAGCGCATCGCCGAACCGGCGTGAACGCGCCACCGCGACCGAAAGGCGACGGCAGAAGTGAAGATAAAAGAAGCCCCGCTCGCCCGGGGCTCCCCGCTCACTCGGCAGCCGCCGCCTGCCCGCCCGCCGTCTCCGCCTCCACCCACCGCAGGTATTCGGGGTTCCCCCGCGCGACGGGCCAGGCGGTGATAGCGGGCACCGTGTAGGAGTGGCTGGCCCGCACCGCCGCGATCAGCTCGTCTATCCGGTCAGACGTGGTCTTGGCGAGGATCAGGGCCTCCCGGTCCTCCGTCAGGGCGCCCTGCCACCAATAATAAGAGGTGATGGCGGGGACGACGTTCACGCAGGCTGCCAGCCGGCGCTCCACCAGCATCCGGGCCAGGGCCCGCGCCTCCTCTTCGTGGGCGGCGGTCATGTAGACGGTCATCACCTGTGCCAACGTCCGCTCACCCCTTAGCGGAGCCCGGCGGGCGCGTCCGCCATGGGCCAGGCAGGCGCGCGCCGGCTCCTCACCGCAGGACGGCGAAGTACGAGAACGGCCACCAGATCAGAACGGCCTTGCCCTTGACCGCGCGCACCGACACCGGGCCGAAGTAGCGGCTATCCTCGCTGTTCGGGCGGTTGTCACCCAGCACGAATATGCTGCCCGCCGGGACGATTACCGGAGGGAAGGACTTCACGTCGCCGGGGGTGATGTACAGCTCCTCCCGCGCCAGGCCGTTGACGATCACCTGCCCGCGGGCGATCTCCACGCGATCGCCCGCCACGGCGATGACCCGCTTGATCAGGTCGTCGCCGGGATTCACCGGTGAACGGAACACCACGATATCCCCCGGGCGCGGCGGGTGCAGGCGGTAGGTGAACTTGCTCACCAGGAGGCGCTCCCCGTCGTGCAGGGTGGGCTCCATGGAACTCCCCCGCACCACGAAGGTCTCCACCACGAAGTGCCGGATCACCAGGGTGAGGAGGAGGGCGATCGCTATGGTCTCGATGGTTTCCCAAAGGGCCGAGTTCCGCGTTCCCGCCAGCCTCCCCTACCGAGCCGCCTGGGTCTCCTGCCGCTTCTCCTTCAGCCTGGCCGCCTTGCCGCGGAGGCCGCGCAGATAGTAGAGCTTGGCGCGGCGCACCTGCCCGCGCCGCACCACCTCGATCTTGTCGATGCGCGGCGAGTGCACGGGGAACACCCGCTCCACGCCGACCCCGGAGGCGATCCGCCGCACCGTGAAGGTTTCCGTCAGGCCGCTGCCGGCGCGCGCGATCACCACGCCCTCGAACACCTGGATGCGTTCCCGTCCCCCTTCCGTGACCACCAGGTGCACCCGCACCGTGTCGCCGGGACGGAAGTCCGGCAGGCCCTTGCGCATCTGTTCTTCCTCGATCAGCCTGATGAAGTCCATGCCCTCTCCCTCCATGACCAGCCAGGGGAAGCCCCCCTGACAAAACCGCGCAAAATTATAGCACAGCGAGAGAGCGCCCGATAGGACGGGCCTAACGGGCGTCCCATCCTTCCTCCTCCGCCCAGACCTCCTCCAACAGGCGCCGGTCTCCGGGGCTCAGGACGGCCGCCTGCAACAGCTCGGGGCGCCGCCGCCAGGTGCGGCGCAGAGCCTCTTTCCGCCGCCAGCGCGCGATCTCCGCGTGATTCCCCGACAGGAGCACCTCGGGCACCGACAGGCCGCGGAACTCCCGCGGCCGCGTGTAGTGCGGCCCCTCCAAGACGCCGGTGGCGAAGGAGTCTTGCCGGGCCGCCTCCTCCTGGTTCAGCACCCCCGGGATGAGGCGGACCACGGCGTCGGTGATCACCAGCGCGGGGAGTTCGCCGCCGGTGAGGACGTAGTCGCCGATGGATACCTCGTCCGTCACCACAAGCTCCCTCACCCGCTCGTCGACGCCCTCATAGCGGCCGCATATGAATATGAGGTGATCCTCCGCCGCCAGCTCCCACGCCATCTCCTGGGTGAACACCTCGCCGGCCGGCGTCATCAGCAGCACCCGCGGCGGGCGAATCGCCCCGGCGGCCCGTGCCCGGCAGTGTTCCACCGCCGCCACGATGGGCTCGGGCTTCATCACCATGCCCGGCCCGCCTCCGAAGGCGTAGTCGTCGGTGGTGCGGTGCTTGTCGCGGGCGAAGTCCCGGATGTTGACCACGTCGATCTCGACCAGGCCCCGCTCCCTTGCCTTGCGGATCATGCCCTCCCGGAGGGGCCCGGCGAGGATCCCCGGCAGGATGGTGAGGATGTCGATGCGCAAGAAGCTCCCCCCTCGCGCCCCTCACTCGAGGAGGCCGGGAATGGGATCGATCACCACGCGCCCGCCGGCAAGGTCGATCTCCCGCACCACCTGCCTGACGGCGGGGATCAGGTACTCGGTCGGCCGCCATCCGGCCCGGCGCCGGCGTACGACGTAGACGTCGTGGGGGCCGGCGGAGAAGATCTCCTCCAGCCGTCCCAGCACCCGGCCGTCCAGCGTCTCGACCCGCAGGCCCACGACCTGGTGGTGATAGTAGCGCCCCTCAGGCAAGGGCGGGAGCTCCGCCGCCGGCACCTGCATCAGCGCACCGCGCAGGCGTTCCGCCTGGTCGCGGGTATCGCAACCGGCGAACTTCACGAGCACCAGCCCCCGATGGAAGCGCACCCCCTCCACCTCGGCCCAACGGGGCTCCGGACCGGTCAGGTAGAACCGCCGCCGCTCCTGGAAGCGTTCCGGGAAGTCGGTGTCGGGGTACACCCGCACAAACTCCAGCACCGCCGGATGCCTCTCCTCTTCCTCCACATCCTCC
>JBBITQ010000210.1:0-2983 GCA_037440685.1 Clostridiales bacterium | reverse complement strand
CAGCCCCGCTCCCGCAGGAGGGCGTCCGCGGCGGCCAGGTGCTCCAGGGTGGCCAGGTTGAGCACGACCCGCCCGCCGGGGCGCAAGCGCCGGCAGACAACCTCCAGGATCTCCGCCATCCGCCCCCCCGTGCCCCCGATGAACACGGCGTCGGGGTCCGGAAAGGATGCCAGGCCCTCGGGAGCCGTGCCGTGCACCGCCGTCACCCGGCCAGGGGCGAACCGGGCCGCGTTCCGGCGCAGGTTCTCGGCGTCGGCGGCATTCCTCTCGATGGCGTAGACCCGGCCGCCCGGCAGAAGCCGCGCCGCCTCGATCCCGACGGAACCCGTCCCCGCCCCGACGTCCCACAGCACGATGCCCGGGCGGAGGCCGAGCTTCGCCAGGCTCACCGCCCGCACCTCGGCCTTGGTGATGAGGCCCCGGTGGGGCCGGCGCTGGAGGAACCGGTCGTCGGGGATGCCCAGGAGGGGGGCGCCCCCGTCCCCCGCCGCGCCCTCCGCCCCAGCCTCCGCGACGCCCTCCCCGCCCTCCCGCACCAGGATGAGGACGTTGAGGGGAGAGAAGGAGGATGTAGCCAGGCTGGCCAGGTCCATCTCGGTCACCCGTTCCCCCGGGCCGCCCAGGTCCTCGCACACGTAGGCGCGCCGGTCCCCGATCCCGTGGGCCAGCAGTTCCCGCGCCACCGCGGCCGGGGTGTGGCGGTCGTCGGTGAAGAGGCCGACCTTGCCGTGCCGGCGCACGAGTTCCACGATGTCCCTGATGGGCCGGCCGTGCACGCTGGCCAGGGCGGCGTCGTCCCAGGGCAGCTTCACCCGCGCGAAGGCCAGTTGCATGGCGCTGACGTTGGGGATGATCTCCACCCGCTCCCTGGGGAGCCGCCCGAGCAGGTAGCGGGCGATGCCGAAGAAGTTCGGGTCGCCGGAGGCCAGCACCACGGCGCGCCGCCGCCCCAGGCAGGATCCCAGGCGCTCCGCCACCTCCGCGAGGTTGGCGCCGATGACCAGCCGCTCCGCGGGGTGGTCGGGGAAGAAGGCCAGGTGGCGCGCCCCGCCCGCGAGGAGCTCCGCCTCCTCCACCAGTCTCAGCGCCCGCGGCGTCAGGCTGGCCGGCCCGTCCGCGCCGATCCCGACGATGTACAGCTTCTCCATCGCCTTCCCCCCCGGTCAGCCGGCACTGCCCAGCAGGTTGCCCTCGAAGTCGGTGAGCCAGAACTCCACCCGCGGCAAAGCCGGGAAGCCCGACCGGCCAGCTCCGGCCTCCAGGTAGCGCTGCGCCTGGGAGACCGCCAGCCGGCACAGGTGGTCGAACACGCCCGCGATCCCCCGCGCCAGGGCGATCTCCGCGAAGTGGCGCGCCGTGTTGACCCCGCGCACCTCCGCCACCACCTCAGCAGGGGCGCCGCAGGCGGCCGCCACCGCCGCGAGGAACTCCGGATCGACCTCTGAGGCGCGCGCGTGCAGGTGGAAGTGGCCGGCGGCGGCCTTGGACAGCTTGCCCACCATCCCGCAGACCGTCACGCGGCGGAAACCCCGGCGCGCCGCCTCCTGGAGGGCGAACCCCAGGAACTCCCCCATCTGGACGAAAGCCTCCTCCGGCAGCCCCGGGAGCAGGCGGCGGGCGAAGGTCTCGCTCCGCCCCCCCGTGGTGAGGACCACGTGCTCGCAGCCGGAGGCGCGCGCCACGTCGAGGGCCCGGGCGACGCTGGCCCGGAAGGCCGCCGTCGAGTAGGGGATCACCAGCCCCGTGGTTCCCAGGATGGAGATTCCCCCCACGATCCCGAGGCGGGGGTTCAGCGTCTTCTGCGCCCGCTCCGCGCCGTCCGGACAGGAGATCACGACCAGCAGGCCGCGGCCCGCCCCGGCAAAGACCGGGCCGCCCGCCTCGCCCAGCGCCTCCGCCACCGCGGCGGCGATCATGCGGCGCGGCACCGGGTTGATGGCCGGCGCCCCCACCGGAAGGCCCAGGCCCGGCTTCGTCACCACTCCCACGCCCTCCCCGCGGTCTATCAGTAGTCCAGGGTCGGCGCGCCAGCTCACCGTGGCGCAGATCTCCGCCCCGTGGGTGACGTCGGGGTCGTCGCCGGCGTCCTTGATCACCGAGGCGGTCACCCGCGCGCCCTCGCGCGTCAGGCGATGCACGGCGAAGGAGGCGCGCCGCCCCACCGGCAAGGCGATCTCCACCTCCGCCACCGGCCGGCCCCCCGCCAGCGCCAGCGTGGCCGCCTTGGCGGCGGCCGCCGCGCACGCCCCGGTGGTGTACCCCGTGCGCATCCGCGCCCTGCCCGCCTCGCTCACCCGGCCTCGTCCGCCTCCCGCACCCGCTCCAGCAGGATGTCGGCCAGCAAGGGGTGGTAGCCGATGTGCCGCCCCATGACGATCTCCACGTCCGGGTAGCGGCGCCGGCAGGCGTCGATCACCGCCGGCAGGTCCGCCCGCACGTGCATCCCCATGTGGAGGAAGTAGGGGATCACGATGACCCGCTCCGCCCCCTGCCGCACGCAGGCGGCCATCCCCTCCTCGATGGTCGGGGGACAGAGCTCCATGAACCCCGCCTCCACGATCGGGTAGCCCGACCGCTGGCGGATCAGCTCCATCACCCTGTACATGGCCTCGTTGGCGCCGGGGGCCCGGCTCCCATGCCCCAGGAAGAGGATGGCCTTCCGCATCCCGTCACCCCTCACCGGCCGCGGCGAGGCGCAAGAGGGCGTTGATCGCCGCCGCCGCCACGGGGCTGCCGCCGCGCGTGCCCAGCACCGTGACGAAGGGGACGCCGCGCCGCACCAGCTCCTCCTTGGACTCGGCGGCGCTCACGAACCCCACCGGACACCCGACGATGAGGGCCGGCGGGGCCATCCCGCCGTCGACGAGGTCCAGGAGGGCCAGGAGCGCCGTCGGGGCGTTGCCCACGGCCACCACAGCCCCCGGGAGTTCCCGGGCGGCGAGGCGCACCGCGGCCACCGCGCGTGTCGTCCCCTCCCGCCGCG
>JBBITQ010000209.1:0-2986 GCA_037440685.1 Clostridiales bacterium | reverse complement strand
TCCCCCCGTGCCAAGCCCTGACAACGACTGTACCGGACCCGGGCCGGCCGCCATGGCCGCCGTCCTACCGATCGTACGGGATCACCCGTATCTCCGCGAACCCGACCCCGGTCGCGCCCGCCACAGCGTCGGCGATCCGCGCCGTGTCGGACGGCGTGAGCCGCGCGGCGCGCACCACCGCCACCGCGCCGCGCTCGTTCAGGAACACCAGGGCGTCCCGGTACCCCTTGGCCTTGATGAGGCTCTCCGCCTCCGCCTCCCGGCCCGCGCGGCGCGTCAGCGCCAGCATCTCCCGCTGTGCCTCGGCCCGCGCCTCAGCCGCGGCGCGCTCGTCTGCCAGCACCTCCCGCAGCGCCTGCATCTGCTCGCTGCGCACCCGCTCCCGCTCGAGCCGCGCCTCAACGTAGAAATCCCGAACCGTCTCAGGCGCCGCCTGCCGCGGGGCCGGCGCCGCGGGGGCCTGCACGAGGATAGCGTCCTCCGCGTCGCCACCTCGTGCCGTCCCCTGCTCGATGAACGCGCCCCACTTCCAGTTGAGGTAGACGAATATCCCCGCCAGGATGATGAGGAAGAGCAGGAGGCGCCTGTGCTCCGGGCTGAGCCGGGACCGCGGCGGCCTCGTGCGCCAGCTCTTCAATCGGCTTCACCCCCCTTCCCCGGCTTCCCCGGCAAGACCTCCACGCGGCTATAAGGGACGTCCAGGGCCACGTGCACGGCGCGCACCAGCGCCGCCCGCACCGCGGGGACCCCGGCGCCTTCGGCCACCACCAGGACGCCCAGGACCTCGGGCTGCCTCACCTGAGTCAGTACCGGCTGCTGGTTGGCGCCGCCCTGCACCGCCACCACCTTGTCCGCCTCCTCCACCTGGTCGATCACACGCGTGCCGCCCGTGCGGTCCTTCTCCTCTGTGGTGGAGCGGCGCACGTCCCGGTCGCTGGCGTATTGCCGCTCTAACCCCCCGGCCAGGGCCACCCTCACCCTGACCGCGCCGACGCCATCGACGCGGGAGAGGACGCGCTCCAGGTCCGCCGCCACCTGCCGTTCCAGGGCCGCCACGGCCATATCCGCCGTCACGCCCCCGTCCTGGGACTCCGGCCGTCCCTCCCGGTCCGGCGCCGCCCCGGGCGCCAGCATGGCCCCCGGCCGGCTTCGTGGAGCTCGACATGTTCGTGGAGCACCGCGCCGTCGACTTCGGCATGAGCGAGCGCCGCGCCCCCGGTGACGGGGTGGTGACCGGATACGGCACGGTCGACGGCCGTCCTGTCTACGCCTTCGCCCAGGACTTCACCGTCATCGGCGGCACCTTGGGAGAGATGCACGCCGCCAAGATCTGCAAGGTGATGGACCTGGCGGTGCGCACCGGGTGCCCGATCATCGGCATCAACGATTCCGGCGGGGCGCGCATCCAGGAGGGGATCGACGCCCTGGACGGCTTCGCCAGGATCTTCGCCCGGAACACCCTGGCCTCGGGCGTGATCCCGCAGATCTCCGTGATCATGGGCCCCTGCGCGGGAGGCGCCGTCTATTCCCCGGCGCTCACCGACTTCATCTTCATGGTGGACAAGACGAGCCTGATGTTCATCACCGGCCCCGACGTGATCCGGGCGGTGACGGGCGAGGAGATATCGCCCGAGGAACTGGGAGGGGCGCGCGCCCACGCCCAGCGGAGCGGGGTGGCGCACTTCCACGCCCGCAGCGAGGAGGAGTGCTTCGCCCGGATCAGGGAGCTGCTCTCCTACATTCCTTCTAATAACCTGGAGGACCCGCCCGTCCGCGCGAGTTCCGACCCGGCGGACCGGCGGGAGGAAGCGCTGGCGACGGCGGTGCCGGAGGATCCCAACCGGGCCTACGAGGTGCGCGGCATCATCCGGGCGCTAGTCGACGACGGGGCGTTCCTAGAGGTCCAGGAGGCCTTCGCACCGAACGCCGTTGTGGGGTTCGCGCGGCTCGGCGGCCGTCCGGTGGGGGTGGTGGCCAACCAGCCCCGGGTCATGGCCGGCTGCCTGGACATCGATGCCTCGGACAAGATCGCCCGCTTCGTGCGTTTCTGCGACGCCTTCAACATCCCGCTCCTGACGCTGGTGGACACGCCAGGGTACCTGCCGGGGAGGGCGCAGGAGCACGGCGGGATCATCCGCCACGGCGCCAAGGTCCTTTACGCTTATGCCGAGGCCACGGTGCCGAAGATCAGCATCATCCTGCGCAAGGCGTACGGGGGGGCGTACATAGCCATGTGCTCGCGGGGCCTGGGGGCCGACCTGGCCTGGGCCTGGCCGACGGCCGAGGTGGCGGTGATGGGGCCGGAGGGCGCCTGCAACATCATCTTCCGCCGCGAGATCGCGGAGGCCGACGACCCCGAGGCGGTGCGGCGCGCCCGGGTGGCCGAGTATCGGGAGAAATTCGCCAACCCATATGCCGCGGCCCGGCGCGGCTACGTCGACATGGTCATCGACCCCCGCGAGACGCGTCCCCTGCTGATCCAGGCGTTCGCCGTGCTGGCCTCCAAGCGCGAGGAGCGGCCGGCGAAGAAGCACGGCAACATACCGCTCTGACGGAGGAGCGAGTAGCCACGCCGACTCGCATGGCGCTGTTTCCGGAGGGATGTGACGGGTGAGGGGGCAGGACAGGGCCGCGGTTCCGGGGCCGGTGATGGCGGCGATCGTGGCCGCCATCGCCGCGGTTTTGGATCGGCCCGCGGGCATCCAGGTGGTGTCGGTGCGGCCGCTGGCGGCCCCAAGCGGGGCGTGGCCGCCCCTCTGGGCCCTGGCGGGGCGGCAGGCGCAGATGGCCGCGCGCGGGGGTCCAGGGAGGAGAAAGGGGAAGCAGCCTTGATCAGGAAGTTCCGGGTGCGGGTGAACGGTCAGGAATACGAGGTCGAGGTTGAGGAGATCGCGGGCGCGGGACCGGTGCCGCCGGCCACTCCAGCCCCGGAGGCGCGGCGCGCTCCCGCGCCTGCCCGAGCTGCGTCCGGATCCGGCCAGCACGA
>JBBITQ010000208.1:1677-3005 GCA_037440685.1 Clostridiales bacterium | reverse complement strand
CCTACTTCGCGGCCCTGCCGGTCCTCGGGGGCGAGCGGGCCTTGTTGTGGGAAGCGCTGGCGGCCGTTGCCGGCAGGCTTGACCCCCACATGATGAAGCTCGCCTTCATCCTGGTGCTTGTCGGGTACGGGACGAAGGCTGGCCTGGCCCCCATGCACACCTGGCTGCCGGATGCCCATAGCCAGGCGCCCGCCCCGGTGAGCGCCCTCCTCTCCGGGGTGCTGATCTCGAGTGCCCTCTATGCCATCATCCGCTTCTACGCCCTGGCGGCGGGGGCGCTGGGGCCCGCGTTCCCCGCGGCGCTGCTCCTGGTCTTCGGCCTGCTCTCGCTCGCGGTGGCCGCCCCGTTCATCGTCCTGCAGCGGGACTTCAAGCGGCTCCTCGCCTACTCGAGCGTGGAGCACATGGGCATCATCGCCGCGGGGCTCGGTCTGGCCGGCCTTGGAGGCGCGGGGAAGGCCGCCGCCCTCGCCGGCTTCGGCGCGGTGCTGCACCTCCTGAGCCACGCCTGCGCCAAAGCCGCCCTCTTCTTCGCGGCTGGCGACCTGGCGCAGGCCTACTCCACGCGGCTCATCGACCGCGTGCAGGGGGCGGTGCGGGTTGCGCCCGTGGCGGGGACGGCCCTGGTGGCCGGCACCTTCGCCATCACCGGCACGCCGCCCTTCGCCCTCTTCGCCAGCGAGTTCGCCATCGTCGGGGGAGCGTTCGCGCGGGGACTCTACCTGCCGGGCGTCCTCTTCCTCTTCTTCCTCAGCGTGATCTTCGGCGGCATGATGTACTACGTCACGCGCATGGCCTTCGGCCGCGCGCCGGCGCGCGTGAACGGCGGGGCCCACGGCGCGGTGTCCGGGGGGCAGGACCTGGCGGGGGTGGCGGCCATCGCTCTGCCGCTGGCCTTGGTCCTCATCATCGGTCTCTACCTGCCCCCGCCCCTGCAGCGGGTGATCGGCCAGGTGGCGGCTGCCGCCGGCCTGGGGGGATGGCGATGAAGGCGCAACCACGGGTGGTCCTGGAGATCGCCGCCGACCTGGCGGCGCGCGGGTGGCTGGAGGAGACGCCGGCGCGGTCGCTGGCCAACGAGGTGTACCTGAGCCTGCGGCGGGACCGGCTGCCGCAGGCCGCTTCCCTCCTGAAGGAACAGTACGGCGCGTGGCTCATCACCATGACGGGCACCGACGAGCGGGAGCGCGACGGCCGTTTCCGGCTGTATTACGCCTTCTCCCTCCCGGCTGCGGACCGCTTCGTCACGCTGGTGATCGAGGCTCCGGAGGAAGACCCCGCCTTCCCGGCGGTGACGCCCTACCTGCCCGCGGCCCACTGGTACGAGC
>JBBITQ010000208.1:1054-1640 GCA_037440685.1 Clostridiales bacterium | reverse complement strand
CGGATCCGCGCCGGCTGGTGCTGCACGAGGATTGGCCCGACGGCTTGTACCCGCTGCGCAAGGACTTCCCGGCCGGGCACCAACCCCCGCGCGCGGACGGCGAGTTCGCGTTCCAGCGCGTGGAGGGCGACGGGGTGATGGAGATCCCCGTCGGGCCCATCCACGCCGGGATCATCGAGCCGGGCCACTTCCGCTTCAGCGCCGTGGGCGAGACGATCATCAACCTGGAGACGCGCCTCTTCTACAGCCACCGGGGGATGGAGAAGGAGGCCGAGGGATTGTCTCCCGACCGAGCGCTCCTCCTCGCGGAGCGCATCTGCGGCCAGTGCTCCGTCTCCCATGCCGTGGCCTTCGCCCAAGCGGTGGAGCGCCTGGCCGACGCTGAGCCGCCGCCCCGCGCCCTCCTCATCCGTACCGTGGCGCTGGAGCTGGAGCGCCTGGCCAACCATCTGGGCGATGTGGGCAACATCTGCGCTGGCACCGGGTTCGCCTTCGGCGCCATGCTAGGCGCGCGGCTGCGGGAGGAGGTGCTGCGCGCCAACGAGGCGCTGGCCGGCAGTCGCTACCTGCGCGGGCTGGTGGCGGT
>JBBITQ010000208.1:0-1037 GCA_037440685.1 Clostridiales bacterium | reverse complement strand
ACCTCACGGCGGAGAGCGCCGGCGTCCTCCGGGAGATGCTGACCCGGGTGGAGGGGGAGTTCGGGGAACTCTGCGACCGCCTCATGGCGACCCCTTCGTTCCTGGACCGGGTGCAGGGGACCGGCCGCCTGTCGCCGGAGGTCGTGCGCGACCTCGGTGTGGTGGGGCCGGCGGCCCGGGCGGCCGGTGTGGACAGGGACATGCGGCGCGACCACCCGCACGCGGCATACGGGTGGCTGGACTTCCGCGTCCCGCTGGGGCGGGAGGGCGACGTCTATAGCCGCATGAAGGTGCGCATGGACGAGGTGGGGGAGTCGGCCGGGATCATCCGCCAGGCCCTGGACGCCCTGGACGGGGCGCCGCCGGACCTGGCGGTGCGCGTCGGCGACCTGCCACCTCATGTCGCCGCCCTCGGGTACACCGAGTCGCCGCGGGGCGCCAACGTCCACTGGGTGATGGCCGGGCCCGGAAATACGGTGTTCCGGCTGCGGGTGCGTTCGGCTTCCTACACGAACTGGCCGGCGGTGCCCCTGGCGGTACAGGGGAACATCGTCCCCGATTTCCCCTTGATAAACAAGAGTTTCGAGCTCTGTTACGCGTGCCTGGACCGCTGACCGGCCGGGCCGGTCCATGACGGAGCGGGAGGACGGACATGTTCGGCATCTTCGAGAAGGTTTTCCGCACTGGCATCGTCACCGAGGCTGACCCGTTCGCGGCGTCACCGCCCCCCGCCTTCCGGGGACGCCACCGGCTCCAGGCGGGGCGCTGCGATGGCTGCGGCGACTGCGGCGCAGCCGGTCCAGTTGGGGCGATCGGCGTGGGAGAGGGCGCATTCACGCTGGGATGGGACCGCTGCCTCTTCTGCGGGCTCTGCGCCGACGCTTGCACCCGAGGGGCCTTGGCCATGACGAGCCAACCGGTGCCGGCGGCCCGCCAGACCGGCGACCTCTGCCTGACCGCTGCCGCTCGGGGCCAGGAGGCCGGTGCCGGCGGCGCGGAGGCGGCTGCGGCGCGCGACGCGGCGGGGGAGGCCGAGC
>JBBITQ010000207.1:0-3010 GCA_037440685.1 Clostridiales bacterium | reverse complement strand
TTGCGGCAAACGGCCATTGGAATGCATCAACGGCTGCAACCCGGCGGGCTTCTCGATCGCGTAGTTCACATCGACGCGCGCGACCGCGTCGTCGTTCGCCAGCGTGTTCCGGGCGGTTTCGGCGGCTTCGGGGGCGGGCGCAGCGGCGGCGGCGGGGCCGGGCGCTCCTGGTAGCGGGCGCCCGAGGGTGCCCAAATGGGGGGATGGGTTTTGAAGCGGTCCGGGATGATCGTCCTGGCGGGGGTGGTCGTCCTGCTGACCCTGCTGGGCCTGAACCTGGTTTCGGCCTACAACCGGCTGGTGGCGCTCTCCGAGGGGCTTGACGGCCAGTGGGCGCAGGTGGAGAACCAGCTCCAGCGGCGGTACGACCTCATCCCCACCCTGGTGGAGACGGTGAAGGGCGTGGCGGCGCAGGAGAGGGCGCTGGTGGAGGCGGTGACGGCGGCGCGGGCGAGGCTGGCCGGGGCGCGCACCGTCCCCGAGCGGGTGGCGGCGGCCAACGAGGTGGAGAGCGCCCTGGCCCGCCTCCTGGTGGTGGTGGAGAACTACCCACAGCTCCGCTCCAGCGAGAGCTTCAACCGGCTCATGGACGAGCTGGCCGGCACCGAGAACCGCATCGCCGTGGAGCGGATGCGGTTCAACGAGCAGGTGCAGGCCTATAACCGGACGGTCCGGTCCTTCCCGATGCGCTTCTTCGCCGCCAGCTTCGGCTTTGCGCCCCGCGAGTACTTCCAGCCGGGCGCCGGGGCCGCCGCGCCGCCCCGGGTGGACTTCGGCCCGTGACGGCGGCGTCGCCGCTGCCGGGTGGGTCCCGCGCTCCCCTCAGGCGTCGGCTCCCAGGGGCAGGAGCTGGCAACGAGAAGTGACAATCGAACCGGAAGACTTCTCCGATGCCGTACTCCTGGATGACGGCGAGGCCCCGGGGTGGGGAGCGTAACCTCGAGGCGGGAGAGGCGTTGAACCCGGGGTTGCCGGACATCCGGGTCCATGAATTCGCCGCGGCCGGCCGCGGGACCGGGTGTTAGAATAGCGGACGATGGAAAAGATCCGCCGTTACCTGCGAAGCCTTCCGCGCCGGATACGGCTGGGGTGGTTCATGGGCAGGACGTTCGGGACTGGCTGTCGGGCCCCCGGGGGGATCCGCCTGGCGGTCGCCCGCGCCCTCGGTGTGGAGGCGTTGAGCGCCCGGGACTGGCTGGACGAAGCGTACGGCGCGCAGGGCCGGGACCTGTGTGCAGCCATCCACGCCAACCCCGCTTACGAAGGCATCCCGGCGCCGGCCGCGCCTGGCCTTCGGGGGCACCCCACCCGTGGCCCGCGTCGCCCGGGAGAGCGGCCTCTTCGAAGCCGTTTTCGACGGGACGGAGGGCGACGAGGCGGTGATCGCCTGGCTGCGCGGCCGGCGCCTCCCTTCCTACGAGGAGACCCTCGAGGGGGTGGCGCGGCTCGCGGAGGCGTGGGTCCTGGACGTCATCTCCCTGGGGGTGGATCAGAACACCCAGGAACACTTCTTCCGGCCGGCGGAGATGGATCCCCGCCAGGGCGGCGCCGGCGGGGTGCCGATCCGCTCGCCCGGCAGGGGGCCGCGGCTCACGGCCCTGGCCGTTGGAGAGTTCCGCCGCGTCGCCGGTCTCAACGCAGTTGTGCCCCCGGACGCGTGAGACACTCCTTGCTTCTTGTGGTGTTGTGGCCTTCAGTTGCCGTGTGCTATACTATCGGCTGGCGTTCAGGGCGAATCCTGACAGCCCGTGTGCCAGCCAGGGGCGGCACGCGAGTTCGCACGCCAGCCGATGCGCGCCCCGGTGCCGCGGCGGATCGGTCCGGCGGGGAAGCAGCATCCCGCTGCGCCGGTGCCGCGGTCAGGCGCGCGATGAGGCGGCGGAGGAAAGAGAACCGGAGGAGGCTTTCTCATGTCGGTCGTCAGCATGAAGCAGCTTCTCGAGGCCGGGGTCCACTTCGGCCACCAGACCCGCCGCTGGAACCCCAAGATGAAACCGTACATCTTCACGGAGCGCAACGGCATCTACATCGTCGACCTCCAGAAGACGGTGAAGATGATCGAGGAGGCGTACAACTTCGTGCGCGACCTCTCCGCGCGCGGCGGCACCATCCTGTTCGTGGGCACCAAGAAGCAGGCGCAGGAGGCCATAGCCGAGGAGGCCACCCGCTGCGGGATGCACTATGTCAATGAGCGGTGGCTGGGTGGCATGCTCACCAACTTCGTCACCATCCGGAAGCGCGTGGACAGGCTGGTCCAGATCGAGGAATGGGAGGCCACGGGCCACCTGGAGAGGTTGCCCAAGAAAGAGGCGGCCCTCATCCTCCGCGAGAAGGAGAAGCTTGAGAAATACCTGGGCGGCATCAAGGGGATGAAGGAGCTTCCGGACGCCATGTTCGTCGTCGACCCGCGCAAGGAGCACATCGCCGTCAGCGAGGCGCGGCGCCTGGGCATCACCCTGGTGGGGATCGTCGACACCAACTGCGACCCCGACCTCATCGACTACGTGATCCCGGGCAACGACGACGCCATCCGCGCGGTGAAGCTGATCACGTCCAAGATAGCGGACGCCGTCATCGAAGGTCGGCAGGGGGTCCAAGAGACAGCCTGAGGGAGGCGTGGTGCTCGTCATGTCGTCGATCGCTCCGTCGCTAGTCAAGGAACTGCGGGAACGCACCGGCGCGGGGATGATGGATTGCAAGAAGGCCCTGACCGAGGTGGGCGGTGACCTGGAGAAGGCCATAGAATGGTTACGCCAGAAAGGGCTGGCCGCGGCGGCCAAGAAGGCTGGGCGCGCCACCGCCGAAGGTGTGGTGGACGCCTATATCCACATGGGCGGTCGCATCGGCGTGCTGGTGGAGGTCAACTGCGAGACCGACTTCGTGGCTCGCACCGACGAGTTCCGCGCGCTGGTACATGACATCGCCATGCATGTGGCGGCGGCGGCACTCCCACTGGCGATTTAATCGAGCGCGTCACTTCGGACGTGGACGCGCTGCGCCGCTTCTTCTC
>JBBITQ010000206.1:0-3028 GCA_037440685.1 Clostridiales bacterium | reverse complement strand
GCCTGGGAGATGCGGGTCCCGATGGCGCGCCGTCCCGCCTCGTCGGTCACGTTGGTGGAGACCCGCAGGTCTCCCAGGAAGATGGTGACGGTGTCTATCCCGGCGACCTCTTTGATCCGGTCCACCAGGGTGTAGTCGTTGTTGAACATGTAGGCCGAAAGGACGGCGCCGACGATGCGGCCCGTGTTGTCCCGGAGAGGGGAGACGCCCACCAGCGCCAGCCCCGCCGTCCCCGCGGTCGCGCCCGGCCAACCCTTGGCGCGGGTCATTCCCCCCCAACCAGGACTGCCCGGCAAGACGGTGACCGGGAACGAGATACCGGCTCCGCCCGGCCGCGAGGTCCGGCTCGCCGCGGGCGCCGGGACGCGGTGGGACGACGACGGCCGAACCCTCTACGCCGACCGGCTGGGGCAACCGGTCATCGACGAGTGCGGCGGGGCGACGGCCATCCACGTCATCCCCACCCTTACCCACGCACGCGACGTGGATATGGCGAGCGGCAACCTGCGGTTCTCGGGAAACATCGTGGTGCAGGGCGACGTGACGGAGGGCATGACGGTCGAAGCCGGAGGCGCCGTCTTGATCCTGGGCGACGTCACTGGCGCCACCGTGACGGCGGGGCGCCAGGTGAAAATCTGCGGCCGGGTGATCAGGTCGCGCATCACGGCAGGGTGCGTGCTCACCCTGCAGCCCTGGGCCGCGGAACTGGCCGCCCTCGGGACGGGCATCCAGCGCCTGTTGGCGTCGGCCGAGGAACTGGCGCACCGCGCCAGCCCCGCCTTCCGTGCGAACATGGAGCGGATGCTGGGCCCCACGCTCCAAACCCTCCTGGAGACCAAGCACCGCGACCTGGCCCTCCTGCTCGCGCGGCTGCACACCCAGGCCGCCGCGACGGCCGAGAACCTGCCGGCGGAGATCCTGAGCCTCGTGCAGGCGGCGTGGGCCGTTCTGGGCAGCCGGGCCGCCCTGCGCATCCGGAACGCGTCCACCCTCTCCGAACTCGCGGCTGCGGCGAATGCCCGGGCGAGGGAGGTGGAGGAGAGCACCGGCCGGCTCGGCAGCGTCGAGGCCCCCTACCTGCATCACAGCACCGTGCAAGCCGCAGGCCACGTGAACATCCTGGGCCAGGGCTGCTTCCTCTCCCAGATCCGATGCGGAGGGAACATCGTGGTGCGCGGCGCAGCGCGCGGGTCGGCGCTGGAGGCCGCCGGAAACGTGCGCGTGGGGGCGGCCGGATCGCCCCGCGGCCGGGAGCAGGGCTGCCAGGTGACCGTGGGGGAAAGGGGTTGGGCGGAGTTCGAACGCGTCTACCCCGGCGTCACCGTCCGCCTCGGCAACAGCTCCTACCGGTTCCAGGAGGAGTTCAGCCACCTGCGCGTGCGGCTGGGCCCCAGGGATGAGCCGGCGCTGGAGGCGGTTTGAGCGCGGGGGCTGCGGATCAAATGCGGGAGAGGAAAGCCACGCACTCGACATGCGCCGTGTGCGGGAAGAGGTCGACGGGTTGCACGCCTTCCACCCTGTAACGCCGGGAGGCGGCCAGGATAGCCAGGTCGCGGGCCAGCGTGGCCGGGTTGCACGAGACGTAGACGACCCGGCGCGGCCGCAGGGCGAGACAGGCATCGAGAGCCCCCCGCGCGCAGCCCTTGCGCGGCGGATCGAGGAATATGACGGCTGGAGCGCGCCCCCCTGCGCTGATCCCCCCCAGCACGTCCTCCACCCTGCCGGTGATGAAACGCACGTTGGCGATGCCGTTGGTCCGGGCGTTTTCGCGCGCATCGGCCACCGCGGCCGGGACCTCCTCGATCCCGTAAACGCGCCGGGCCCCCCGGGCAGCCAGCAGCGCGAGGGCACCCGTCCCGCAGTAGGCGTCGGCCACCACGTCATCCACCGCGATCCCGGCTCCCTCGATTGCCAGCCGGTACAGCCGCTCTGCCTGGAGCGGGTTCACCTGAAAGAAGGACTGGGCCGAGATACGGAAACGCAGGCCCCCTAGCTTCTCGACCAGGTACGGCCGCCCGGCCAGGGCCGCCGTGTGCGGACCGAATATCACGTTGGTGCGCGCCGTGTTGACGTTCTTGACCACGCCCACCAACGCCGGGACCGCCTCCATCAGCGCGGCGGCCAGGTCCGCCTCGCCGGGAAGGGCGGGACCGTTGATCACCAGGGCTGCCAGCGCCTCGCCCGTGCGGGCGCCAACCCGCGCCACGACATGCCGGAGGAGACCACGTCCGGTGGCCTCGTCGTATGGCGGGATGCCGCGCTCCGCTGCCAGCTCGCGGACCGCTCGCACGACTGCGTTGATCGTCGGGTGCTGGATCGCACACCCCTCGCCTGGCAGCGCCACTATCCGGTGGGTCCCCCGGCCGAAGAAGCCAGCCACGGGCCCGTCGCCGCCCCCGAAGGGAACCGCGGCCTTGCAGCGGTAATGCCAGGGGTCCTCCATCCCCAGGGTGTTGGCGACGGGGACGCCATTGAACCCTCCCAGCCTCTCCAAGGCGTCGATGACCACCTGGCGCTTCCAGCGGAGCTGCGCCGCGTAATCCACGTGCTGCCACTGGCAACCACCGCAGTCGCCAAACGCCGGGCACCGCGCCTCCACCCGCCCCGCGCCCGGCTCCAGGAGGCGCGCCATCGCCCCGCGGGCGAACCGCGCCTTTACCTCGGTGATCCGCACCAGAAGCCGGTCGCCGGGCACCGCGCCGGGCACGAACACGGCCAGCCCCTGGTAACGGCCCACGCCATCTCCTTCCGCCGCCAGCCCCGTGATCTCGATCTCCACCGTATCCCCCGGGGCTACCGGTGCGATGCGCTCCAACCCTTCACCCCACTCGCCGCCCGCATTGTGCGACCAAGCTCACCTGCACCGACCACCCCGTATCCTAAAGGGAAGAGGTCGCTAAGGAGGTTCGCTCGGATGGGACTGGCAACCCTTCTCCGCCCCCTGACCAGGCTTTGGGCAGCGCTGAGCAGGCGGCTGGCAGAGGAGACGGAGTGGTACGACGACGTCATGCACGACGGGGAGACGCCG
>JBBITQ010000205.1:1871-3062 GCA_037440685.1 Clostridiales bacterium | reverse complement strand
CCGGGGGCGCCACCGCCACCGCCATCGTCGTTCCTCCTCCCGTTCCGGCCCGCGCGCGGACCGTCCCGTCAGAACGTCATCACCACGTCTGCCTCCAAGGCCAGGTCGTTCAGGGCCGTGCCCCCGATGATCCCGTCCACGTCCTCCACCAGGTCCGACTCCTTCATGTCGTTCAGGTCCAGGCTGGGGGCACAGACCAGGAGCTTAACGCCCGCTTCCTTTGCCTGGTCGATGAACATCCGCAGGGGGCCGCCGCCCTCCTTTACGTACACCGTCTCCGCCACGCCCTTCTTTAGCAACGCCGTGCCCCTGATGGTGAACACCATCGTCACGTCGAAGTCCATGAGGGCCGCCGCCGTCGCCAGGTAGAAAGGCGTCGCCGTGCGATGGGGCGTGTCCGGCCCGCTGGTATGGATATACAGGAACCGCTTCTGGCTCATCGCACTCCTCCTCCGGGGCATCACACATTCCTCTACCCCGTATGGTAATACGACTATTCAGCGTGACCCCCCAAATTCCTGCTAGTGCCGACATTTTACTGCGTAGCAAATAACACTAGCCCGCTCGGCGTGGTTGCTAGATAAAGAGGGTGGCCGCGGACTCGCCCGCCTCGGCCAGGGCGGTCGCCGCTCCCGCAGGCTCGCCCACCCCGTCGATCAAATCCTCCCGCCGGAGCCCCAGCGCGTCCATCGTCATCTGGCAGGGCAGCAGCCGGACGCCCATCTCCTTGGCCATGTCCAGGAGTTCGTCTAAAGTAGGCACCTGATTCTTCTTGAAGATCTTCTTCATCATCCAGGTGCCCATGCCGCCCATGTTGAGCTTGGAGAGCTTGAGGTAGTTGGTGCCGCCGCGGTTCATGACGGACAGCATCTTGGTCATCCAGTCCTTCCCCGTGATCCACTTGTCGTTGCGCTTCAGGATGAACAGTCCCCAGAACGTGAAGAAGATCGTAACTTCCATGCCCGACGCCGCCGCCGTCGTCGCCAGGATGAGCACGGGATAGACGCGGTCCAGATCCCCGCTCCAGGCGATGATCGTCAGCTTCTTGGGTGCGTCCTCCACCTCTCCTTCCCTCCCCGGTTCGCATTCCCCTCAGCCGTTTTTCTGTCGCTCTTTTTTCATTTCGTCCGGCGGATGCGATACTTATAGACCCCGCCGTCCTCCTCGGCCGCCAGGAGTTCGTGCCCGGTG
>JBBITQ010000205.1:0-1837 GCA_037440685.1 Clostridiales bacterium | reverse complement strand
GCCATGGAACCAGGGTCGGTCGCCACGACCTCCAGCACTTGGCCCACGGCGATCTCCTCGATAGCCTTCTTGGCCTTGATCACCGGCATGGGGCACTTCAATCCCTTCACGTCCAGCACCTTGTCGGCCACCGCTGATCCCTCCTCCGCGTTAGTTCGGTGCGTCATCTCTCGACCAATCCGGCCAAGCGCCTACAATACCGGCTATGGTACTTCTTCATCATATTCGAAAACTCCTGCTCGGAATGACTACTTGGCGCCGTCGTTCGGCGATCGCGGCCGCCAGCGCGCCGAGATCCCCTCTAACGCCGTGCCCAACGCGAGCATAACCGCTCCCGCCGCCAGCGCCCGCAACCCGGCTCCCCTGACCGCCGCGGCCGCCCCGGCCAGCAACTGCTGCGCCGCCGCCCGAAGCGGCGGGGGAACCTCCCCGGCACCCACCCGCGCCACCCACGGCATCTCGACGGGAACCGCCGCCAGCAGAAAGAGCGCCAGGCCGCTCACCGCCAGGCACCCCCCGGGCCAGAGCGCCAGCCACCAGCCCAACCGCCTCTCACCGAACAGCCAGCCGACCAGAGCGAGGAGGGCGGCCAGGCCTGCCGCCACCACGGGGATGAGCGCCGATACGCCCACCACCGCCCGCGCCGCCTCAAGCCGCTCGCGCGCGTCCACCGGCAGGAGGGGCGCCAGGTCCCACTGGTCCGGCAGTGTCCGGAGGCCCGAACGCACCTCGTCTGCCACCATCGGCGGTAGGAAGCGTTCCAGGACGGGCTCCGCCCGCTCCCTGAGCCCCGCCGTGGTCACGACGAGCCTGAGCTCGGCACCCTCTCCCTTCAGATAGGCGAAAAGGCCTGCCAGCAGAGGCGCCGCCTGTTCCCGCGCCCAATCGCTGGACACCGCCTGCCGCACCAACTCCTCCACCGGCCCCGCCAGCTCTGCTGGGACCTGCGCGCCCGCCACCGCGGCGCGCGCCAGGAGCGGCGGCACCTCCTCGTAGGCCCCGCTGCGCTCCAGGGCCTCCAGGTAACGCGAGGGCTCCAGCAGGCTGGCGCGCAGCGCCTGCACGAGGAGCCCGACGGCCGCGAGGCAGGCGGCCGTAAGCCATGCCAGCGCCAAGGTCATCCTCCGCCCCACGTACCAGCCCTCCCCCGCCGACGGCGCGGCGCTAACGGCCCCGCCCCTGCCCAACGGCGCCGCCCGCGTCCGCCCAGGTGAACAAAACCAGCCGGTACGTGATTTCGGCACCGGCCCCGCGAACACCTCCAGCGCTCTCCTCCGCACCGTCCTCCCGCAGGGGGACGGCGCTCACGCCAGTCACCTGTCCCTGCCACGGCAGCCCCTCAAGGGCTTTGAGGAAGGCCTTGTGGCCGGCGAAGGGGCCGGCTGCCACCACGTCCCACGGCTGGCGCACGAGCGCTCCTTCCGCCTGCGGCGCCCCCCGCGCCACGTGCACCAGGTGCAACCCGCTCCCCGTAGCGGCCCTGTTCAAGAACTCCAAGAGCCCCGCCACGTCCACGCGCGCCGGCACCCGCCGGTCCAGCGCCGCAAGGCGCTCCTCCGCCGCCGCGATCTTCCCCGCCAGCGCCGCCTCGTCCACGCCCCCTCCCGCGTCCGCCCGCATGCGCTCCAGGGCGGCCAGACGCCCCTGCAGCGCGAGGCTCTGCCGCACCAGCGGGTCCACCGCCAGCTGGTAATACACGCCCAGGACGACCAGGAGTCCCCCGATCGCCAGCACCATCCGTTCGCGGTTACTGAGCCGCTCCACCCAGCGCATCTCCGCCGTGCCCCCCTCCCGCGACCCGCGCCGTCAGGCGGAAGCCCACCCCATCCCGGAACGG
>JBBITQ010000204.1:1567-3064 GCA_037440685.1 Clostridiales bacterium | reverse complement strand
GTGAAATGGTACGTGTCTGGGAAGAGGTATCCCTCAAGAGGATAGCGCACGTCAGGCCCGCCGGGTCCCGGGGGCAGGTCCTCCGCACCGAAGGCCTCTCTCAGGATGGAAATATCGCTGAAGGCGGCCAGGGCCTCGCTGCGCTCAGCGTAGCCCCGCTCCTCCAGCAGGCGGGCGACGTCCTCGGCCGTCAGCCCCTCGGGGATGGTGAGGCTGCGGACGATCACCTCGCCGCGCTCCAGTTTGTCCAAAATGGCGGCGAGCGACATGCCCGGGCTCAGCCGGTATTCGCCCGCCTTCAGCTTTCCGTCGCGCCGGGCCACCCGCGCCAGCGCCCGGAATATCTCCTCGCTCTTGATCAGTCCGTGCTCCTTGAGCAGGGCGCTGATCTCCGCGGTCGACGCGCCCGCCGGGATCTCCACCACCACCTCGCGTCGGCTGCCCGGCTCAACAGGCTGGTAGAGGGAGACGATGAAGACCGCGGCCGCGAGGAAGGCGCCTACGCCAATCACCCCGAACGGCAACAGAGGGGTGATCGCCTGTCGCATCAGACCGCCTCAGTCCTGGTCGTCCTCGTCCTGCATCTCCTCCCAGGCCTTGACGACCCGCTCCCACTCGGCGTCATCCTCGATGTCCACCAGTATGTCGTTGCCAGCCTCATCGTTCTCCAAGCGCAAGGCGAACGCGTGGTCCTCATCGCCCGGTTCGGCGAGGATGGCGTAGTCCTTCCCTTCCACATTGATGACGTCCACGACCTCGAACTCGTGGGACTCACCGTTCTCGTCGGTAAGCACGACGTAATCCCCGTCCCGCTCCTGCCCCCCCATCGCTCCCACCACCTCGTTTTCTAGAAATAACTAATTTATTTTATGCCCTGGAACCAGTCTAGTCAAGGGTGCGGGAGCGCCTGCGATCCAGAAACCCCTGGAGGATGAGCACCGCGGCCAACTGGTCCACGACTCCCCTCCTGCGCCGCCGGGAGACGTCGCCCGCGCGCAGGACCGCTTCCGCTTCGCGCGTGCTCAACCGTTCATCCCACAGGTGCACCGGCATCGCCAGGCGCCCCTCGAGTTCTCGGGCGAAGTCGGCCACGCTCTCCGCCTGCGGGCCCACGGTCCCGTTCATGTTGCGGGGCAAGCCCACCACCAGCTCGCTCACACCTAGACTGCCCGCCAGGGACCGGATCGCCTCCACGTCGGCGTCGCGGCCGCGCCGCGCGATCGTGGTCACGGGTCGCGCCACGAGCCCCGTCTCGTCGCTCACCGCGACCCCGATGCGGCGGTCCCCGACGTCCAGCGCCATGACCCGCGGCACCCTCTCCCTCCCTTCTCGCGCCTCACGCGGCCAGACCCGGCTGGACACCCGCGCTAGTAGAGGTACCGCCGTTCCCGGAAGAAGCGCACCAGGACCGCGCCCGCCACGAAGCCCCCCACGTGGGCCCACCAGGCGACGCCACCCTGGGCCACGACGCCCAGGGAGGCGAAGCCGTTGGCCAAC
>JBBITQ010000204.1:0-1528 GCA_037440685.1 Clostridiales bacterium | reverse complement strand
TCTCCACGGTCGTCAGGACGAAGAACACCGGCACCAGGGTGACGACCCTGGCATGGGGGAAGTTCATCAGGTAGGCGCCCAGCACCCCCGCCACCGCCCCGCTGGCCCCAATGGTCGGGATGTCCGAGGTGGGGTTGGCCACCACGTGGGCCAGGTTGCCAATGCCCCCCGCCAGGAGGTACATGCCCAGGAAGCGGACCGGCCCCATGAGGTCTTCCACGTTGTCGCCGAAGACCCAGAGGAACAGCATGTTCCCGATGATGTGCATCCAGCCACCGTGCAGGAACATGGCCGTGATCACCGGCACCAGGTCGCCCCAGCGCCACGGCAAGAGGAAGCCCGGCAGGGCCGCGGACACCTCGCGGGGGATGATGCCGTACGCGGCGATGAGCGTCTCGCGCTCCTGGATGCTCAGGGAGACCTCGTACAAAAAGACCAGGGCGTTGAAGGCGATCAGGAGGACGGTCATCACCGGGAACCGGCGTGAAGGGATATTGTCCCGCAGGGGAATCAACCGCCGTCACACCTCCACGCCGCACCGGCCGGTCCCTCGGGACACCGGCCCCTCGGGGCGCAAACATACATAGTATTGTACCTCACACGGCCTGGGCGCGTACCGCCGATACCCCCGCCTCCAGCGCCTCGGCCAGGCGCGTGGGATCCTTCCCGCCGGCTTGGGCCATGTCCGGCCGCCCGCCTCCGCCGCCGCCGGCGACGCGGGCCACCTCCGAGACGATCCTCCCCGCGTGCAGACCCCGCGCCACCAAGTCTTTGGTCACCATCGTGACGAACAGGAGCCCGGCCTCCTTGCCATTGGCCCGCGCCCCCAGGATGACGACGCCCGACCCCAACCGGTCGCGCAGGCGGTCGCCCAGTTGGCGGAGGGCGTTCATGTCGGTCACGGGGACCTCCCCCGCCACCACCCTGACCCCGTTCAGATCCCGCGCCGAGGCCAGGAGCGCCTCGCCGCGCTCCTCGGCCAAACGGAGTTGCAGGGCCGCCACTTCCTTCTCCCGCGCCCGCAGGCGCGCCGCCATCTCCTCCACGGCGGCCGGCAAGCCCTCCGGACTCGCCCGCAGGCCGGCCGCGGCCCGCTCCAGGGCTTCTTCCCGCCGCCATACGTACTCCAGCGCTCCCGTCCCGGTCACGGCCTCCACCCGCCGCACCCCGGCGCCCACGCTCTCCTGGGACACGATCTTGAACAAGCCCACCCGGGAGGTGTTGTCCAGGTGGGTGCCGCCGCACAGCTCGATGCTGAACTCGCCCATGCGCACCACGCGCACCCGCTCGCCGTACTTCTCGCCGAAAAGCGCCATCGCGCCCATGCGCCGCGCCTCCTCCAGGCTGGTCTCGAACGTTTCGACGGCCAACCCGGCGAGGACCCGGGCGTTGACGAGCTCCTCGACCCGCCGCAACTCCGCGGCGGAGAGGGGGCCGAAGTGGGTGAAGTCGAAGCGGAGGCGATCGGGGGCGACGAGCGAGCCGGCCTGGTTCACGTGCTCGCCGAGCACCATCTTCAGGGCTTTGT
>JBBITQ010000203.1:0-3064 GCA_037440685.1 Clostridiales bacterium | reverse complement strand
CTGAGGGCAAAGTCCTACCGCCCATACCCCCACCCCTGTTATGGCCAGCGCCCAGCCCAGGCCGCTCAGATGGGGAGTTCTCACGCTCGCCGCCAGGAGCTGGGAGGTTACCGTGGTGCCGACGTTGGCCCCCATCACCAGTGGGACGGCCTGGCGCACCGAGATCACCCCGGCCTCCGCCAGGGCGACGAGCGAGATGGTGAAGGCGCTGGAGGAGTGGGTGAGAGCGGTGAGGGCGGCACTGATCAGGACCCCCTGCCAGGGGCGGGCGGAGAGGCCGCGCCAGAGGCGGTCAAACCGCCGGCTGTGCAGCCGCGCGAGGCCGCGGCTGAGCGCGGACAGGCCCAGCACCAGGCCGGCGATCCCGAGGGGGACACCTACTAAAGACCACGGCATGAACCTCACAGGCGTTATCTATTACGGTGCCACGCCCGAAATGCCAGGGAGCAGCGCTACTACCGGCTTTTCGAGCCTGTCAGCCTTCGTCCCGGCGCACCACCTGCCGGGCCACCACCTCGACGGCGAGCACGTTGAGGGCCGTGAGGGCCTCCACCACCTCCTGCACCCGGACCTGGACGCTCTGCATCGCCGGCACCAGCCTGATGCCGTATTGGAGCACCAGGTCCAGCCGCAGGCGCACGCCCTCGGGGCGGCTGTCTACGTGCACGCGCTGGCAGCCCGCCACCCCCAACACGTCGCGGGCAGCCCGCTCGGCGATGGCGGCCACCACCGAGTCGGCGATGTAGAAATGGCCGAGCGAGCTGAAGGTGGGCCGCACCATCGATTTCTCCACCACCACCTCCTGGCCGCGGCGGGAACGGGAGGGATAGAAGAAGCGCAGGGGATCGACGAGGTAGCCAGAGAAACTCTTCTTCACCTCCAGGGTGGGTGCGGGGATGACGTGCTTGCCCTCCAGGCGCCTGATCCGCCGGGCGCGCCGGATCTCCTCGGGAGTGGCGATCTCCGTTATGTCCACGTATTTCTCAGGGCGCGGGAGGTCCAGGGCGTCGCATATGCGGTCGACCATGTCGCGGGAGGTGCCGAGGATCAGGATGCGCTCCGGCCGGTGCTCGCGCAGCTTCTCCCGCACGGCGCGGGCGTGCTCGGGGTCGTGGAACACGGCGCGCCGCACGGCGGCCAGGGCGCTCTGCTCGCGTTTGGCGGACACGCCGGCCAGGATCTTGCTCCCGCAGATGAGGAGCCCGTCGTCGATGATGTAATCGGTCCCGTACTGGCGCGCCACGAGCGACGCCCGGTGGCTCTTCCCCGTGCCGGTCGGCCCCACCAGCGCGTAGACTTCCACGGTGCCCCTCCTCGAACCGTAGCCGCCCCGTGCTTCCCGAGGCTCACCGGGCGGCCAGGACGCGGCGGCAGGCCTCCACCGTGCGGTGGATGTCGTCGTCGGTATGGGCCAGGGAAACGAACCAGGTCTCGAACTGGGAGGGCGGCAGAAGCACCCCTTCGTCGAGCATGCCGCGGAAGAAGGCCGAGAACCGCGCCGTGTCCGAGGTCACGGCGCTGTCGAAATCCCGCACCTCCCGGTCCGTAAAGAAGAGGGTGCACATGGAACCGAGGTGGTTGACCTGATAGGGCAGGCCCGCGCCCCGAAGAACCTCGCGCAGTCCCTTGGCCAGGAGCGCCCCCTTGCGCGCCAGTTCCTCGTACACCCCGGGCCGGGCCAGCGCCTTGAGGGTCGCCAGTCCGGCGGCGGCGGCCAGGGGGTTCCCCGACAGGGTGCCGGCCTGATACACGGGCCCGGCCGGTGCGACCTTCTCCATGATCTCCCGCCTGCCGCCGTAGGCGCCCACCGGCAGCCCGCCGCCGATGATCTTGCCCAGGCAGGTGAGATCGGGATCCACCCCGTAGTGGGCCTGGGCACCGCCGTAGGAGACGCGGAAGCCGGTGATCACCTCGTCGAAAATCAGGAGGGCACCGTGGGCGCGCGTGACGCGCCGCAGGCCCGCCAAGAAACCGGGGGCCGGCGGGACCAGCCCCATATTCCCGGCCACCGGCTCCACGATCACCGCCGCGATCTCCTCCCCCTGGCGGGAGAACGCCTCCTCCACCGCCCCTAGGTCGTTGTAGGGGAGGATGAGGGTGTCGGCCGCGGTGCCGGGTGTGACGCCCGGGCTATCGGGGACGCCGAGGGTCAGGGCGCCGGAGCCGGCCTTGACCAGGAGGGCGTCGGAGTGGCCGTGGTAGCAGCCGGCGAACTTCACGATCTTGTTCCGGCCGGTGTAGCCGCGGGCCAGGCGGAGGGCGCTCATGGTGGCCTCGGTGCCGGAGTTGCAGAGCCGGACCATCTCGACCGACGGGACGGCGGCGACGATGGCCCGCGCCAGCTCCAGCTCCAGCTCGGTGGAGACGCCGTAACTGGTCCCGCGGCCCAGAGCCTCGCCCACCGCCTCCAGGACCTCCGGGTGGGCGTGGCCGAGGATCATCGGCCCCCACGAAGAGATGTAGTCTATGTACTCGTTGCCGTCGGCATCCCAGAGGCGCGCCCCTTGCGCCCGCGCGGCGAACAAGGGCTCACCCCCGACAGAGCGGAACGACCGCACCGGGCTGTTCACCCCGCCCGGTATGAACCGGACGGCCTCCTCGTAGAGCCGCCGCGAACGCTCCCTGCTCTTCCCGCTCACCGCCATCCCCCCTACACCCTTCCCCCTCACAAACAGAGCCGGTTCCTATCATACCACAGGGCTCATGGCGGCGGCCCGGCACCCTCCCCAAGGAGGGCCTTGGCGCGGGCAAGCTGCTCCCGCACCCGCTCCGGCGCCGTCCCGCCCACCGAGCGCCGCGCCGCCACCACGGCCTCCGGCGCCAGCACGGCCAGGGCGTCGGCCTCGAAGAGGGGCGAGAAGCGGCGCAGCTCCTCCAGCGTGAGGTCCTCCAGCGCCTTCCCGGCGTCCAGGCAGTGGCGCACCGCCCGGCCCACCACGGCATGGGCCTCCCGGAAGGGCAGACCGCGCCGCACCAGGTAGTCGGCCAGGTCGGTGGCGTTGGAGAAGTCGCCGCGCACCGCGGCCCGCAGGCGCTCCGTGCGGAAGGTCATGGTCTGCACCAG
>JBBITQ010000202.1:739-3074 GCA_037440685.1 Clostridiales bacterium | reverse complement strand
CTCGCAGACGGGGAAGTCCCCGGGTCGGTGACCGAACCTCTCACGATAGAAAGGCTGCAGGTGAATGGGGCTGAAGTACGGCCGGCATTCGACCCCCGCCTCCCTCAGCCCAGCTATGACCCTGTCGCGATCCACGTCCGGCGGCAGGAGGACGACGTAGACGAACCAGCTCATGCCGACCTCCGGCCGCCAGGAGATCGGCCGCACGCCAGGCACGTCGGCCAGCAGGGCGTCGTAGTAAGCCGCCACCCGCGCCCGCGCCGCCAGGATCTCATCCAGGCGGGCCATCTGGGCCACGCCGAGGGCCGCGCTCAGCTCGTCCATGCGGTAGTTGTATCCCAGCCGCTCGTGCTCCAGCCACGCGCCACTCTCGCCCCGGCCCTGGTTCCGCATGCTGCGACACGCCCGCGCCAGGGATGCGTCGTCGGTGACGATCATCCCGCCCTCCCCGGTGGTGATCTGCTTGTTGGGGTAGAAGGCGAAGACGCCGGCCCGGCCGAACGTCCCCGCGTAGCGGCCGCGATACGTGCCACCCAGGGCTTCGCAGGCGTCCTCGATCACCTCCAGCCCGCGGCGCCGGGCGATGTCGAGGATGGCGTCCATCGCGCACGTCTGGCCGAAGACGTGGACCGCCAGGATGGCGCGGGTGCACGGGGTGACGGCCGCCTCAACGCGTTCGGGATCGATGTTCCACGTCACGGGGTCGATGTCGACGAACACGGGCCGAACGCCTTCGAACAACAGGCAGTTGGCAGAGGCCACAAAGCTGAAGGGGGTCGTGATCACCTCGTCCCCCGGACCGAGCCCCAGGGCGCGCACGCACAGGTGCAGGCCGGCCGTGCCGCTGGATACCGCCACGGCTTGTCCCGCCCCCACGTATTCCGCCACACGGCGCTCGAACTCCGGCACCATCGGCCCCAGGCTCAGTTGGCCGGACCGCAGCACCTCCAGCACCAACCGCTCTTCCTCCGGGCCAATGTCCGGCCGCGCAAGAGGAATGGCCATCACCTGACGATTCATGGCGAAACCTCCTTGATGATCCGGGCGGGCACCCCGACGGCCACAACCCGGTCGGGCAGGTCGCGGATCACCACGGCCCCCGCCCCTACCACGCAGTCGGCGCCGATACGCACCCCGGGTATGACGCGGGAGCCCACGCCAAGATGGGCGCGATCCCCCACGATGACGGAGCCGGACAGGGCCGCCGCTGGCGAGATGTGCACCCCGTCCCCCAGGATGTTGTCGTGTTCCACCACGGCTCCGCTGTTCACAATCGCGTGCCGTCCTACGACGGCGTCGGGGTTGACGACCGCCCCCGCCGCGACTACCGTGCCTGGCCCCAGGCAGGCCGAAGGGGCGACGGTGGCCCGCGGATGAACCGCCACCGGGAAGGCGTAACCCACCGCTTCGGCCCGCGCTGCCAGCGCGAGCCGCGAGCGGTTGTCGCCCACCGCCACCAGGCACCAGGCGATCCCCTGGCTGCGCAGCTCACCCAGGAGGTCGAGACCCCCCAGCACCGGAAGGCCCATCACGGAGCGGCTCCAGGTCGCCGGGTCGTCGTCAAGACAGCCGACGGGGTCATAGCGGCCGGCCCGCATCACGATGTCGGCCACCACTTTCGCGTGACCGCCCGCGCCGATGATGACCAGCCTGTCACCCCGCGCCCCTGTCACAGGACCAGCTCCTTCCGCAGGAGGCGCGCGTCCAAGGGGATCTCCGCCAGCAGGCGCGCGATGCGGGGGGCCGCCCGGCCGTCTCCGTACGGGTTCCGCCGCCGCGCCACCGCGCGGAGGAAATCCCGATCTTCAAGAGCTCGTCGGATGGCCGCCTCGATCTCGTGCCGGTTATAACCCACGTCGATCACGTTGTCCCCACGTTCCCGCCCTTTCTGGCGGCTACCGATGTTCACGGCCGGCGTCCCCAGGCTGGGCGCCTCAATGATCCCGCTCGAGGAATTTCCCACCAGCGCAGCCGCTTCCTTCAGCAAACTCAGGAAATCCAGCGATGGCAGGCTGGGATGGACGCGGATATGGGGCATCCGGTAGCGATGGATGACGTCGATCATCGCCCCGCTGCCGGCATCGGCGTTTGGATAGACCAAGACGGTGGGAAGGCCCAGCGCCACCAACGCCTCCATCGTCTCGACCATCTGCTCCCCCGCGCGGTCCGCCTCGGCCGTCACGGGGTGCTGGACGGCCAGCAGCCAAGGCTGCGCCGGGTCCAGGCCGAAGTCCCGCGCCAGCTCCTCCCGCGACCGGAACGCCGTCTGCACGAGGGCGTCTATACCAGGTGCCCCGACTACATGCACCCGGAACGGCTCCTCCCCCCTCTGAAC
>JBBITQ010000202.1:0-721 GCA_037440685.1 Clostridiales bacterium | reverse complement strand
CGCTAGCCTCCGTCGCCGTGAGGTGCAGGTGAGCGAAGCTGGTGATGGCGTAGCGGATGGCGTCGTCCACCATCCCGCCACAGGTCACCTCGCCGCCATGGAGGTGCGCTATCGGGATGTTCAGATGGAAGGCGGCTACAGCAGCGGCCAACGGCTCCCCCCGGTCCCCCAGGACCAGCACGATATCCGGCCTCTCCCTCTCCAGCACCTGGGCGATACCGATCAGCCCGAGCCCGAGCGACTTGACCATGGCACCGCCGGTATCGCCGGCCACCAGCATGTCCACCCGGGCCACGATGGGAAAGCCATCCCTCTCTATTTCCCGCACCGTCAGACCGAACGCCGGGGCCAGGTGCATGCCGGTGACGCATACCGCCAGATCCAGGGACGGATACGCCTGGATGGCCTTGAACACCGGCCGGAGGATGCCGTATTCGGCCCGTGTGCCTGTAACCGCGAGAACCCGCCGCACCACCAATCCCGCCCCTACGCGAGCTTATCCCAAGTCAAGACCTCGTCTGCGGCGATGTCCACCGCCGCCCGCCTCCCGATGACCGCTGGCAGATCCGCGGGGGGGATGCCGACGCCCGGCCGCTTGATCGCCAGTGCATCCTCGCCGATCAGGGCCCCGGCTGGGATGGCTCTCGTAGCGACCACGCTCTTGCGCGCCACCGCGCGCATCTCCACCTCACAGGGGGCCGGCCGCTTCACCCCGTCTCCC
>JBBITQ010000201.1:0-3079 GCA_037440685.1 Clostridiales bacterium | reverse complement strand
TGCCGCTTAACCCGCTCCACCACGAGCCGCCGGTCATACCGCGCCGCCAGGTCCATGGCCGGCGCCAGTTCGGAGGGATCGTGCACCTTGCTGATGCCCACGCTGGAGCCGAGGTTGGCCGGCTTCACGAAGCACGGGTAGCCCAGCTCCCCCTCGATCTCCCGGCGCACCTGCTCGGGGTCCCTCTCCCAATCCCGGCGCTTGAACATCAGGTAATCGACGACCGGCAGGCCCTTCTGCCGGAAGACGTCCTTCATGATCCCCTTGTCCATGCCCAGGGCCGAAGCCAGCACCCCGGAGCCCACATAGGGGACGTCGGCCATCTCGAGCAGGCCCTGTACCGTCCCATCCTCACCGAACGGACCGTGCAGCACAGGGAACACCACGTCCACCGGCACCCGGCCGGCCGTCCCCCCAGCCCCATCCAGCACCAGCAGCGCGGCGCCATCGGGGCCGCCGACCAGGGCCACCGGCGGACCGGCGTCGGGGGAGATGCCGGACTCCAGCGTTCGGGCCGGGTCGCGCGGCAGGATCCAGCGCCCGGCGCGGCTGATGGCCACCGGCACCGCCTCGAACCTCTCCCTGTCCAGCGCCCGCAGCACGGACGCCGCCGAGAGGAGGGAGATTTCGTGCTCCCCCGAACGCCCGCCGAACAGGACCGCAACGCGCAGCTTCCGCGCCACCACGACCGCCCCCTTCCGGACCGCCCGGCCCACCCTCAAAAGATTATGCCGTTCCAGACGGGGTTTCTCTCACCACAAGGCGATTTCCTTCCGGTTTCTGCATCCCGATGACCTGCCCACCGCGCGCCTTATGGCTAAAATGTACTGTTTTAGGGCAGGCGGAAAGGAAAAGCGTCAGGCGCATCCAAATGATAAACCAGTTTCCTGTCAAGTGTGCATTCTACGGCAATGAGCGCTGACAAATAAAACAGCTTAAAAACATTTGAAAACAACAAAAAACGGAAAGGAGTGATGACATGACGGCTTTCCACCGCCAGATGGTCATGGTGACGGCATGCTGCGTGGCCATCTCCACCGCCGCGGTCCTGGCGGCGGGCAGCACCGGCCGGATGATCATCCCGGAGAAAGAAGCCAAAGCCCAGCAACTCCCCGGCCTCACCGGCCAGGCGCCGTCCACGGGCGCGGAGCCGGGCCCTGCCGTCGCCAGCGCTGCGACGGGTAACCAGCCCGGGAAAACCGCGGGAGAGGCGACCCGGTTGAGAACGCGCACCAAGGCCCCCGCCCGCAAGGCCCCCGACGCCCGGCCGAGGCCGGTTCCCCCACCCCCCGACACCGGTGGCAAAAACGACACCGTCAGCCACGACGACGCCGCAACCGGCAACAGCAGTGGCGGCAGCGGGAACGTGGGACAGGGCCATCGCCACGACACACCCAGTGACCCCAATCAGCCGCCCCAGCCACCCGATCAGCCTGGGACGCCAGCGCCGCAGCCCGAGGACAACGGCACCACTTTGCCTGACGTTTTGGGACTGCTTCCCGCCGTATCGGACGTCCTCGAACAGCTACCCTCCGATCCGCTGGGCGCGGTTTCGAGCGGCGCGGGCGATGTTCCCCCTCCCCTCCCGGGTAGCGCCGTTGCCGGCGACGCCGATCTCGGCGGCACCGCCCCCACTGGTGGCGACCTGAACGCCGAGGGGACGATCGCGCTCTTGACAGCCAATCCTTGAGGAGTCCAGAAAGGGAAAACGCGGCTTTCGCCCGCTGCTGATTCGGCCCCGACAAGCCCCTGGCTTAGCCGGGGGCTTGACTCTCTCCGCCGTCGGGGACCGCTGCACGGGGATAGGCTCGTCCTCCGGATGCTCTACGCCAGCTCCTTCTCGATGGCCGCGCGGTAGGTTTCCATGGACACCGCGCCCTGGATGATCCGGCGGCCGACGACCACGGTGGGCACGGCGTGGATGCCGAGCCGCGCCGCCTCCTCGCAGTCGGCCAGCACCGCCCGCAGCGTCCGCTCACCGCGCAGGTCGGCGGCGAAGCGAGCCCGGTCGAAGCCCAGCTCCCGCGCCAGGTCGAGCAGCACCTCCTCGTCGGCGATATTGCGGCACTCTACGAGGTGGGCTTCCTGCACCCGGTCGAAGTAGCGCCAGTGACTGGCCTGCCCCTCCTGAAACTCGGCCGCCTTGCAGGCCCGGAGGCCGGGGAGCGAGTAGGGGTAGGGGAAGGGGCGGCTGCGCATGAGCTCCGCGTCGATCCGGCTGCCGCGCCCCGCACCCGCGTGCCGGCGCGCGGTCTCCCAGTGGCGCATGATCTCCTCCTTGCCCGCGGCGGCGCTCCCGAAAATGCGGGCGATGGCCTCCGGATCGGGCGCCAAGGCGAAGCTCCTGTGGCTCACCGCCACCCGCTCGCCGTAGGGCAGCACGGCTTCCCGCAGCCTCTCCGAGGCTGTGAAGCACCACGCTCAGAGCACGTCGTGGAAGAAGACGATCTCGACGGCCACGCGTATCCCTCCCTTGGTTCGCATGCCCCTCTCGGCGGACGCCCCGCTTCCACCCGGCGGCTCCAACCGTGGGCCGTCAGAGCACGTAGGGCCCCCAGAGGCGGATGGGCTCGCCGTGGGGGCGGCCGCACACCAGGGCAAGGCGGGCTTCCCGGGCGCGGGCGGCTTCCCTGGCGTGCGGAGCTTCCCCGGCGCCGTCCGGCGACAGGACGAGGACGAGGCCGCCTGACTCTGGTGAAGCCGGCGGGGCATCCTCCACCACCAGGGCCTGGCCGGCGGGGACGAGGAGGAGACCTTCGTCGTCGGCCAAGCCGCCGGCGAGGGGGGAGCCGCCCGCGCGGACGCGCACCGCGCCTCCGATCACGTAGGCGAAGCCGCTGAAGCCGGCCGGCACCCGCCACGCCAGCGGGCCGCGCAGGAGCACGTCCTGGTAGATCACGTCGGTGTGCAGGCTGATGGGCGATCCCCCGCCCACCACGTGGCGGACGCGGGCTTCCGCCCGCTCCTCCTCGGGGAGCCCTGCCGCCGGCACCGTCTGGTAGTCCGGCGGCAGGTCCTTGAGCCGGCGGGGGAGGTTGATCCAGAGCTGGAGGCCGCGGGCGGGGCCGGGCCCGGCCGG
>JBBITQ010000200.1:1738-3087 GCA_037440685.1 Clostridiales bacterium | reverse complement strand
GGGGCTGGGCGCCCTTATCGCCGCCGCCTATGCCGGGAACCGGACCACTGGGGCCGGCTTGGCCGTGGCCAGCCCCGAGGAGCGCATCGACGACACCCGCACCCTCGACCTGGCCGACGTGGTCCACATCATGCCAGGCACCGCCCGCAGCCGCGGCGGGGCCGCCGCGAAGGGAGGGCGACCCGTGATGCGCGTCGAGGATGGCCAGCTCGTCCTCGACTTCGGCGCCGTGCCGGTGGGCTCCGACATCCTCGTGGAGGACGTCCTGCGTATCGCCAACGAATGGAACCATCCGGCGCTGGTGGAGGTGCAACCGTCGCCAGAGGCCGCCGCCTTCATCGAGGCGACGAGCGTCGCCGGCAGCGCGTCGCGGCTCCTCGCCCCCGGCGAGACAGCCCAGGTGGCGGTGCGGCTCCACGTTGACGCCAGCCGGGAGCCGGGGCAATACCACGGCACCGTGCTCGTCAGGGCGCTGGGCGGCTTCGCTCACGCTTCGCTCCCGGCCCTCGTCAGGGTGCTGCCGCCAGCCTCCTCCTCCACTTCATCGATCCCCGCCGACGGCCCAGCGCCCGCACCCCCCACCCGATAAGCACCCTTGGGATGCGCGGTAACCGCGCCCCGTTCCCAGGGCGCCGAAGACGTCATACCATTGGAACCGGAGGGTAAACATCATGCCGCAGAAAGCTTGGTGCGCCCTGATCGCGGCCGTGCTGCTCCTGGCAGGCTGCGAATCCGGTGCCGGCCCGGCGCGATCCGATAACGGGGCTCCCGCCCCAACCCGGGAACCCGAGGGGCGCCCAAAACCCGACCCCTTCCCCGCGCGCGTGACCCGCGTCATCGACGGCGACACCATCGAGGTGACGTGGCGCGCTGCGGGCCGCGACCGGACGGAAAAGGTGCGGCTCATCGGGGTGAACGCCCCGGAGCTCTCCCACCCCGAACTGGGCATCGAGGAGGAACCCTATGGCAGGGAGGCGGCGGAATACACCAGAAGGGTGCTGACGAGGGAACGCCCGGGGCCAGTCCTCATCGCCACTGACGTCCAGGAGCGCGACAAATACGGCCGCCTTCTCGCGTACGTCTGGCTGGCCCGGCCGGAGAAGGGCGATGAGGCCGACGTGAGGGAGAAGATGCTCAACGCCCGCCTGCTCCTGGAAGGTTACGCACAGGTCATGACCGTCCCGCCCAACGTCACCTATGCGGATCTCTTCCTCCGGTTCCAAGCCGAGGCGCGCGCGGCCGGCCGCGGCCTCTGGGGGCCCAAGGCCCCCAGGGAGGGCTGCGATCCCTCCTATCCGGACGTCTGCATCCCGCCCCCGCCCCCCGACCTGGACTGTGGCGACATCGCC
>JBBITQ010000200.1:0-1717 GCA_037440685.1 Clostridiales bacterium | reverse complement strand
CCTGCCACCGGACCCCCACCACTTCGACCGCGACCGCGACGGCGTGGGGTGCGAGGGCTGACGGATCAGGGCAAGGCTACTCCGCCCGCTCCAGCTTCACCTTCGTCTTGAGGTTCATCTTCATATCCATGGTGTTCATCCCGTCGCTCACGCGCTGGTCGGCCTGATAGTCGATGGTGGTCTCGGCCGCGATGGGGAAGCCCGTCCTCAGCTCGACGTAGCTCACCGTCTCCACCAGGTCGCGCCCGGAGATGGAAAAGGTCGCCCCTTGGGCCTGGCGGGTCATGCGCACCGGGATCTCGGCCCGGTGCTCAAGGCGCGCGGCCTGCATCCCGTTCTTGCGCTCAATCCCCTTGAACTCGGACTTGATGACCGCCGTCACCGGCTCTGACCCCCCGGGCACGGCGAGACGCACCTCCGTCTCCCAGCGGTCCCCTTGCTGGAGAGCCCTGCCTGCCGGGTACTCGGCCAGCACCTGGGCCATCATCTCGCGGAAATGCCGCGCATTGAGGAATTGGGCGTCGAGGACCAGGCTGTCGAGGCCTTCCACGGCCTGCACCTTGCCGGCCCGGTCCATGCTGAGGGTGAGGACGGCCTCGGGGATCGGCTGGCTGGCCAGTTGCCCACCCATGTTCACCTCGGCGAAGCCGTTGGTGATCTCCTCGTCGACCTGCCCGGCCTCGCTCCCGCCGGGCCGCACCTTGAGGTTGAGGTCATAGGATATGCTGCCGTCGATGGGGATATCGGCGTTGCCCCGCCCGCCCGGTCCCTGCGCCTGGATGTGCCCCTTGATCTCCGCCGCGGCGTGGTATGCGTAGGTCCGGTTCTGGAACGCGTACTGCAACCCGCCGCTTGTGCCGGAGGTCGCCCTGCCGCACCCGCCCGCGGCTATCACGCCCCCCGCTGCGAGGATGAGAAGCATGAGGCGGTGCCAGGTGCGGATCATGGCGGGAATCTCTCCTTAGAGTTTTTTATAGTGCAACCTGCGGAAAAGAAGTTACGTCGATTCTAGCCGCCCCATTCTCCTATGTCAATACAAGGCCCCACAAGGGTCAGCGCCCATGCCGGGCTAGCGCATCAAGAGGCCCAGCCCCGGGGTTCCGGGGCTGGGCCAGGCTTCGCGATTAACCGTTTACGCCCGGGGCTGGGGGGCCGCCGGCTGCCGCTGCGGCTGGGGCCGCGCCGCCTGGAAAGCGGCCGCGCCGGGGTTGGCCGACAGTTGCTGCTCGGCGAGCTGGATCATCTGCCGCACCATCTGCCCCCCCACGGCGCCATTCACCCGCGCGGGGATGTCGCCCCAGTACCCGTCGGGCGGCACCTGGACGCCGATCTGCTGGGCCACCTGGTACTTGAACTGCTCCAGGGCCGGACCGGCCTCCCGCACCAGCGCCCGGTTCGTCTTCTGTCCGCGAGCCATCGTTTCAACCCCCTTGCAAATCTCCTGCGAGGTCGTTCTTATCATGGCCGCCCCAGGCGCCGGTCATAGCCGCGATGTTCTGGGAAGCCTACACCTTTGTGCTTAGGCCGGAGGAAACATAGCGCTTGGCAAGAATTTAGAAAAACCGGGATCAAAAGCCCGCTGAACGGGAAGGGAAGGAGGTGGTGAGACCTTGCTCCTCGTCCTCGACATCGGCAACACCAACATCACGGCAGGCATCTACGGGGAGGGCGGGCTCATGCACCACTGGCGCCTGCCCACCATGCGGGAGCTGACGGC
>JBBITQ010000199.1:0-3097 GCA_037440685.1 Clostridiales bacterium | reverse complement strand
GGACGCGGCGGCGATCCGGGCGGTGTACGACAGGCTGGCGGGCCGCTACGACCTGCTGGAGTGGCCGGTGGAGGCGCTCTTGTTCCGCCGGCTGCGACGGGATCTGTGCCGGCGCGTCCGGGGCGAGGTGCTGGAGGTGGCGGTGGGGACGGGGAAGAACCTGCCCTACTATCCCGCGGGTTGCCGCATCACCGGCGTCGACCTCTCGCCCGGGATGCTAAGGCGCGCCGCGGCCCGGGCGCAGCGGTTGGGCCTTCACGCCCGGTTCCTGCTCATGGACGCGGAGCGCCTGGGGTTTGCCGACTCCTCCTTCGACACCGTGGTGAGCACCCTGGCGCTTTGCACCATCCCGGAGCCGGTGCGGGCGCTCCGCGAGATGGGCCGGGTCTGTCGCCCCGGGGGACTGATCCTGCTCCTCGACCACGTGCGCAGCGATCGCCGGTGGCTCGGGCGGTTGCAGGACCGGCTCACGCCTGGCAACGTGCGGAGGCTGGGTTGCTACCTGAACCGGGACAGCGAGGCCCTGGTGCGGGCGGCCGGCCTGAGGTTGGAGCACGTGAGCAGACATGCCCTCGGTGCGGTGAAGGCGATCGTCGCCCGCCCGTGAGCCGCGGCGGCAAAGGCGAGGCCGGGCCGGGGGCGGTCAGGGCCGGGCCGGCGCCGAGCGGAGCTGGATGTCGCGCACGTAACGGTGGGCCGTGTGCGCCGCGGTAACACCCTGGCCGACGGCGGTGGCCAGCCGGGCCACCGCGCCCGTGATGTCGCCCGCCGCCAGGACGCCGGGCACGTTAGTCTGGCAGTCCTGGTCGACGATGATGTAGCCGCGGTTGTTGAGGGCGATCCCGAGTTCTTCCAGGTAGCCGACGGACGGCGAGAGCCCGGTGCAGACGATCAGGGCGTCGGCCTCCTCGCGCCGCTCTTCACCGGTGTTGAGGTTGCGCACCGTCACGGCCTGGAGGTTGCCGTCGCCATGCAGCGCGGTGACCACCCATCCCAGTCGTAGGGGATTCCGGCGGCGAGGAACTCGTGCTGGAGGCTCTCGTCGGCGCGGAACTGGCTACGGTGGATGAGCCGGACGGACCGGGCCGTGGCTTTCAGGCCGGCCGCCACTTCCAGCGCCGTGTTGCCGCCGCCGATCACCAGCACGCGTTTCCCGGCGAAGTCCTCGGGCGAGTTCAGGGCATAGAAGACGCTCTTGCCACTGTAGGCCTTCTCGTTGGGCAGGCCGAGCCTCCGGGGCACGGTCCCGATGGCGATGAGGAGGCACAGGGCGTCGAAGGTGTGACCCTCCGCCGTGCGGACGCGGAAGCCGGGCTCCCATCGCTCCACCCGCTCCACCGTCTGGTTGGGGAGGAGTTCCGCGCCCTCCTGGCGCGCGTGCTCCACGAAACGGCGCGCCAGATCGTAGCCGAGGATTCCCTCGGGGAAACCGGGGTAGTCAACCACGGGTTTGGAGCCGTAGCTGTGCCACAGGTGGCCGCCGAACTGGTCCGTCTTCTCGAGCAGTATGGTATTCAGGTGCTTGCGCCGGCCAAAGAGCGCCGCCGCCAGGCCGGCCGAGCCGCCGCCGATGATGAGGAGATCGTACAAGGAACTCTTATCCCCCCGGTGCCAATTCGACGCTAGTATACCACATGATGCCGGACGGTGACGCGCCCGCCCCCTCAACTGCGAGGGCCGCGCTCGCCGTGCTCGCTGTCCCTCGGGCGGGCAGTGCGGCGGCATGTGTTGCAAAGAGGGCGGTCAGGCGGTTTATAATACTGCCAAGTGTCACAAACTCGGTGCAAGGGGTTGTCCTGTTGAACGTTTACGTCATCGAAGAGGGTCTCTTCTTCCGCACATCGATGCCCATCGGGGACCAGCAAAGGCTGCTGCTGATACCGTCCGGCAAGAGCCTGGCCGCGGGCGACTGCGTGTTCTTGCGCGACGCCGAGGGGCGCCTCAATTGGGTCGCCGACGTGCTCTTCGTCGGCGATACCGAGGGCCCGGAGGCCTGGAGCGGGGCAGAGGACGCGCGCGCCCGGTTCGCCATCTTCGGCTGGCTGGCCAGGATCCACCCCGGCGTGTTGCCCCAGGGGCGCGCTAAGTTCCACTCGAACTGGGTGCTGCTGAACCGGCGCACTCTGGCCACCGCCCTGCCGTGGTGGGAGGATGGGGTGCTCGTCTACCATTCCACGCTGAGACTCGTGGAAGGGGTTCTCACGGCGGGGGAGGTGGAGAAGGGCGAGTCCATAGGCTGCCTGGTCCGCCACCCCAGTGGGCACTGGTGCATCCCTCACGGCGAGGCCCGCAAGCGCTTCCTGATCAAGGTCCGCAACGTCCCGCTGATCTGCCGCCTGTGCGGCTCGCCCATCCCCTCTCCTGAGGAGGCGACCCAGGATCACATCATCCCGGTGAGCCAGGGCGGGCCCGACACCTTGTCGAACGTGCAGCTCGCCCACCGGATCTGCAACGAGGCCAAGGGGAACGCCCTCCCGGAGCAGTATCCGGCTTTCTTCACGCCTCCGGGCGACATCCAGGTGGAGGCCAAGGGGCGGGGCCGTTCGCGGCGCCGGAGCCGGGGCATCGCGGCCGTTCAGGCTGTTGCGCGCCCGGCCGCGGCGCCCGCGCGGGTAGCGGAGGCGGCCGCCATCCCGGTGGGGAACGGCAAGGCACCGGTGGGGGTGGTGCCGGCGGCGACGGCCATCGCCGGAGCCGAGGGCGGTGGGCCGGGTGACCGCGGGGACGCTGCCGCCGCATGGCTGGCGGAGATCCAGCAGTGCGGCTGGCAGGAGTTGATGGCGCGGGCCGGCGAGCAGGGCTGGGCGGCCCGGACAGCGGAACTGCGGACGCTGCAGCAGATCCGGCGCGGGCGCATCGCCGCCGCTCTCGCGGAGGGCCGTCCGATCGCCGAGGCCACAGGCCCCAAGGGCCGTTTCCGGCTGCTGGAGTGGGACGGGCAGACGGTGCTGGTGGAGGAGCACGGCAACCGCCAGACGCTGCACCTGGTGCGGATGATGGACGCCCTCACCCCGGAGGTGTACGTGTGGTACCTGAGCCGCTTCGGGCGCGCCGCGCCGCTCACCGTGGCCATGGCGCTCATGGCCCTCTTCAACCA
>JBBITQ010000198.1:969-3098 GCA_037440685.1 Clostridiales bacterium | reverse complement strand
CCGTCGCCAGGAGCCCAGCCGCCCAGCCGGCCGCCGCCGCGGCGAGGAAGAAGGGGGCGTCGTCGTCCCAGCCCCGGCCCATGCTGCTCAGCGCCGGCGCCTCCGCGGCCAGCGCGCGCCTCAGCGGCGCCGCCGGCACCGTGCAGACCTGGTGCCGGCGGTCCAGCCCAGCCTGTCGCACCTGGCGGCGCAGATGGGAGAACTCGCGGGGCGGCAGCTCCGGCAGCGGCAGCAGCACGGCCGCCCGCACCAGTTGCCCCAGGCTCGTGGCGCTGTGGTGGGACAGGCCGCGGTGGCGCTCCCTGGGGTCGGCGAAGCTCACCCGCGGTATGGCCACGGGGCGCCCCCCGAGGGAGGCCACGGCGTCGAGGATCCACGCCTGCTCCGCGCCGCTCCAGCCCAGGGCGGTGGCCGTGCCGGCGATGCCCGGGCCCATAACCGCGATCGCCACGTCCGCCCGCGCCCAGCGCCGCGCAGCTTCCAGGGCGCTGTACACCGTCACCGTCTCGGCGTCCCCGCCGAAGGCGTGGCCAGCGGTGATCACCGCGTCGATCAGGCCCGCGGCGCGCAGGCGGTGCGCCTCCCGGCTCAGGACCGCGGGCAGCGCCCCGCCGTCGGTCATGATGTACGCCACGCGGATGGGACCCTCCGCCGCGGCCCGGGCGGCGATGACGGCCGGCGCGAGCTGGCTGTGCAGTTCGCCTACGACCACCGGCATCCCGCCGAGAAGCCCTGCGGCGCTCCCCCCAGGGGGCAGCCAGGGCGTGTCCTCCCGCTCCTCAAGGGCCTGGACCTGCACCTGCCACGGGGTGTAACGCAGCTTCATCACGTGCCCCGCGGTGGGATTATCCCGCTCCTCCCGGCCCGAAACCCCCATGACGAAGTGATAGCCGCCGCTGCCCAGCCCCAGGCGGGCGGCCGTGACGTTCAGCAGGACCGCGTCCCCGGGCCCGATCCGGCCGGTGAGAGCCGGGTAGTTGACGGCCCTCTCCTCCCGCCCCTCCACCAGGACGGCCAGTTCCTGCAGGCCGGCGCGCTCCGCCAGCACCGTTAGGACGCGGCCGCGGCGGACGGCCATCACCGCCGCATCACGCCCGGCCTGGCGCTCTCCCGCACCAGCGCGGCGCCCGCGTCCAGCGCCTTCTGGTTCAGCGCCAGGAGGTGCCGGTGTCGTTCCGGCAGCACCTTCTCGAGGGCGGCCGCCGCCGCGGCCAGGCTCACCACCCCGGTAACCGCCAGCACCGCCCCGAGCATGACCATGTTGCCCACCCGCGCGTCCCCCAGTTCCCGCGCCACCTCCGCCGTGGGCACGGCGAAGGCCGTGACGCCCCGCGGTGCCGTGGCGGCGGGGATCAGCGTCCGGTTGAGGAAGAGGTAACCGCCCGGCTTGACACGGGGGCCGAAGCGCTCCAGGGACGGGAGGTTCATGACCACCGCGCAGTCGGGGTCGGTCACAAGGGGTGAGCCGATGGGCGCGTCGGAGACGACGACCATGCAGTTGGCGGTGCCCCCGCGCTGCTCCGGACCGTACGCGGGCAACCAGGAGACCTGCCAGCCCTCGTGGGCCGCAGCGTAGGCGAGGGCCATCCCCATGGACATCACGCCCTGCCCCCCGAAACCGGCGAAGAGGAAGTCCTGGCGCATCACGCCACCCCTTCGGCAACCTTGAACTCGCCCAGGGGGAAGACCGGGATCATGCGCTCCGCGATCCAATCTAGGGCTTCCAGCGGCGTGCATCCCCAGCCCACGTTGCAGGTGGAGAGGAGCTCCACCAGGGAGAAGCCCAGGCCCGCCACCTGGGCGCGAAAGGCCTTGGCCAGGCTCTTCTTCGCCCGCAGGATGTGGGCGGGATCGTGCAGGGACGCCCGCGCCACGTAAGCAGGCCCGTCCAGGATGGCGAGCATCTCGGCGACGCGGATGGGGTAGCCGCCCGACTCCGGGCTCCTGCCGCCAGGCGTGGTGGAGGTGGTCTGCCCGACGATGGTGGTGGGAGCCATCTGCCCCCCTGTCATGCCGTACACCGCGTTGTTGACGAAGACCACGGTGATGTTCTCGCCCCGCGCGGCCGCGTGCACGACCTCCGCCATTCCGATGGAAGCCAGGTCGCCGTCGCCCTGGTAGGTGAAGAC
>JBBITQ010000198.1:0-931 GCA_037440685.1 Clostridiales bacterium | reverse complement strand
TGCCCGTGGCCACGGCCGGCGCCCGCCCGTGGGCCGCTTGCTGGGCGTCCACGTCGAAGTACTCGTAGGCTAGGACTGAGCAGCCCACGGAGGCGACGGCGATCGCCCGGTCCAGCACCCCCAGCTCCTCCAGGACCTCCGCCACCAGGCGCTGCGCCACGCCGTGGGTGCAGCCGGGACAGTAGTGGGTCACTGCGTCCGTAAGCCCCCGCGGTGGCCCGAACACCTGCTTGAGGCCCTTTCCCTCCATAGGCCGCCCCTCACCCCCGCGCCAGCGCACGCAGGCTCGCCACGACCTCCCCCGGCGTCGGCACCACTCCCCCGGCCTTGCCGTGGAAGTGTACGGGGACCCGCCCCTCCGTCGCCAGCCGGACATCCTCCACCATCTGCCCCAGGTTCATCTCTACCACCAGCACCGCGCGCACCCGGGCGGCCGCCGCCCGCAGCGCCGCCGCCGGGAACGGCCACAGGGTGACGGGCCGGAACAGACCCGCGCGGATCCCCTCCGCCCGCGCCATCTCCAGCGCCGTCCGGCAGATGCGCGCCATCATGCCGAAGGCCACCACCGCTACTTCGGCGTCATCCAGCATCTCCTCGTCCCAGCGCGTCTCGCGCGCCGCCATCTCCTCGTACTTCTCCCGCAGGCGGCGGTTGAAGGCCCACAGTTCCTCCGGGTCCAGGCGCAGGGAATTGATCACGTTGTGGCGTGGCCGGCCCCGCCGCCCGGTCGTCGCCCAGGGCTTGGGCGGCAGGGCCGCCGGGTCGACCCACTCTGGGAGGCGGACGGGCTCCATCACCTGACCCAGCAACCCGTCGCCCAGGATCATCACCGGGTTCCGGTAGCGGTCGGCGACGGCGAAGGCCTCGTGGGTGAGATCGGCCGCCTCCTGAACCGAGGCAGGACCGTAGACGCCGAGCCGGTGGTCGCCGT
>JBBITQ010000197.1:345-3103 GCA_037440685.1 Clostridiales bacterium | reverse complement strand
CAGGAGGGCCTCCGCCCGCTCGGGGGGGACGGCGATGAGGAGGCCGCCGGAGGTGGTGGCGTCGCAGAGGAGGAGGCGCGTTGCTTCGTCCAGACGTTCGTCCCATTGCACCGTGGCGCTCACGTAGGCGAGGTTCTTGCGCGTGCCGCCGGGGGCGATGCCCAGGGCGGCCAGGTCGCGCGCGCCGGGGATGACGGGCACGGCCCCCGCGGCGACGACAGCTGCGGCGCCGCTCTGAGCGAGCATTTCGCGGAGGTGGCCGAGGAGGCCGAATCCGGTGACGTCGGTGCAGGCATCCACCCCGCCCGTGGCCCGCATGGCGGCGGCGGCCGGCTTGTTGAGGGCCGCCATCACGTCCACGGCGGCGTCCACCGCGGCCCCAGGCGCCCGGTCCTGCTTGAGGGCGGTGGTTATGATCCCCGTCCCCAGGGGCTTGGTCAGGATGAGGGCGTCGCCGGGCCGGGCCCCGGACTTGGTGATGATGTCCCGCGGGTGGCAGAAACCGGTGACGGCCAGGCCGTACTTGGGCTCCGGGTCGTCGACGCTGTGCCCGCCCAGGATGGGCACGCCCGCTTCAGCGCACTTATCGGCGCCGCCGCGCAGGATCGCCACCAGGATGTCCAGGGGGAGCCGCTTGACGGGGAAGCCGACGATGTTCAGGGCAAAGGCCGGCTCGACGCCCATGGCCCAGATGTCCGACAGGGCGTTGGCAGCGGCGATCTGGCCGAAGAGATACGGGTCATCGACGACCGGGGTGAAGAAGTCCACCGTCTGCACCGCGGCCAGGTTGGGATTCACGCGGTAGACGGCGGCGTCGTCTGGGACCTCGGTGCCGATGATCACGTTCTCGCCTTTGGCGGGCGGCAGGTGGCGCAGCACGTGCGCCAGGTCCTGAGGACCGAGCTTGGCCGCTCACCCGGCGCAGGAGACCATGCCGGTCAGCCGCACCAGCTCGCGCTTGTCCGGCGCGTCCAAGGAATCACCCCCTCCGTGGCGGCCTAACGCATTATAGCACGGTCCGGATGAAGGTGGGAAAGCCCGGCTGGCCGCAGGCGCTCCGGACGGGTAAAATGGGGCGGGAGGAGGTAGGCTCTGGATGCCACTGTATCCTTATGAGGGAAACCGGCCCGTGCTCGGCGCGCAGGTCCTGATCTGCCCTGGGGCGCGGGTGGTGGGCGCCGTCACCCTCGGTGACCGCGCCAGCGTCTGGTTCAACGCCGTCATCCGGGGCGACCTGGCGCCCGTCCAGGTGGGAGGGGAGACGAACATCCAGGACGGGGCGGTGCTGCACGTGGACGCCGGCATGCCGCTCACCGTCGGCAGGCGGGTGACGGTGGGACACGGCGCCATATTGCATGGTTGCGCGGTGGGCGACGGGGCGCTCATCGGCATGGGCGCCATGGTCCTGAGCGGGGCGAGCATCGGGGAGGAGGCCCTTGTGGGCGCCGGCGCGGTCGTCCCCGAGGGCAAGGCGATCCCGCCGCGCTGCCTGGCGGTAGGTGTTCCGGCCCGCGTGGTGCGGGAACTCTCCCCCGAGGAGGTGGCGCGGCTGCGGGAATCGGCCGCCAGGTACGTGGCCGAGGCGGCCCGTTACCGAGCGCAGTTCGGCTTGTAAAAGCATACCCCCTGGAGTATACTCCGGTTCAGACGGCTGCTTAAGGAGGGTTGACGGGTGATCGACCGCTACACTTACGTCGTGACGACCGACAGGGATCATGCCGCGGTGGCGGCGGCGGTGGAGGAGAAGGCGCGGGAGAAGGGTTTCCGTGTCCTGGTGACCCACGACGTGCAGGCGATGCTCGCGGAGAAGGGCTTCCAGAGGGGGCCGCTGCGGATCATCGAGGTGTGCAACGCCAGGGCTGCCAGCCAGGTCTTGGCCGCGGACGACCTGGTGAGCGTGCTCATGCCCTGCCGCGTGAGCGTCTACACGCGGGACGGGAAGACCGTGGTCGCCTTGCTGCGGCCGGCTGCCATCGCCGAGTTCTTCACGGGCACCGACCTGGGGACGGTGCCCACGGAGATAGACGAGGTGATGCGCTCCATCGTGGACGAGGCGGCAGGTGTGAAGGGTGCCTAAGGCGCAGGCGGTGGGCGTGGCGCGCAAGGTGGTGGCGGCGGCCGTCCTGGCGGCAGGGCTCGCGCTAGCGGGATGCGGCGGGCGAGAGGGCAGCCGTGGCGCGCTCACGGCGCAGGACAAGATCGCCTGGGGCCGGAGCATGTACCGTCCCCTGTGTGCCTCCTGCCACGGCGCCAACGGTGAGGGGGCGACGGCGGTGGCGCTGAACCGGCCGGAACTCCTGCAGAAATACCCCACGCGTGCCGCCCTGGTCAAGCGCATAGCCGAGGGCGACCCGGCGGCGGGGATGCCGGCTTGCGCCCAGGACCTGCAGCCTGAGCAGTTGGAGGCCCTCGCCGAGTACGTGACGTCCCTCGCGCGGTAGCCGGGTGCCCCGGGCCGAGATGGCCGGCAGAGGCCGGTGCCGCGGCAGGCAAGCGCAAGCTGCTGGCGACGTATGTATAAGTAGCTTGGTGCTTGCCGGGGGGATGGGCGATGGATGGCGAAAACCGCGGCGAGGCGGCGGGGCTGCCCGCGGAGAAGCCTCGCGTCACCGTGCGTTACGGATCGGACCAGGCGCGACCGCGGGCGGCTGGGGGTATGGCGCCGCCGTCGGGAGACCTTTCGGGGGGGCTTCCCTATGCGCTGCTCCTGCAGATGCTGCTCGACAAGTCCCGGCCCGAGCAGGGAGCCCGTGATGAG
>JBBITQ010000197.1:0-271 GCA_037440685.1 Clostridiales bacterium | reverse complement strand
GAGGGTCAGGTCCTTGGACGCGGTGGTCGACGACCTCTTCCAGATATCCCGGAGGATGCAGTCCACGGCGATATACCTCAAGGCCCTGGTGAGCCTGCTCTCCGTATCGCCGACCGAGTTCGCGGACATGATCGGGGACAACGGGGGCCGGCCTGCGGATGTCCCCGTGGGGGGCCTGGCACGGCTCCTGCAGGGCCGGTCCAAGAAGGACCTGTCGTCGCTGCTGTCCCTGGCCCAGTCGCCGGAGTTCATGGAAGCGGCCGCGGAACTG
>JBBITQ010000196.1:0-3135 GCA_037440685.1 Clostridiales bacterium | reverse complement strand
CCGGCGGTGGATGGGGGTGAGGTGCTGACACCGCGCAACCTGTACAACTTCCTGCGCTGGTTTGAGGCGGCGATCCGCCAGATGCCCGGGATCACGTTCGTGGACGCCACGGAGGGTGGGGCGTTAATCGCCGGCACGCAGGTGATGACCCTGCGCGCGGCCCTGGATGCCTATTGCCGGGAGCCCGTCCCCGTCGCCGAGACGCTGGCGCGGGTGGAGCGGCCCGATCCCGACTGGGCTGGCTTCATCCGGGAATTGGGGCGGCTGAAGCGGGAGTTCGGCAGGGTGGCGCGGCTGGCGCGCGAAGGCGAGCGGCTTTCACGGCGCCTGCAGGAGGCAGCCTCTGCTCCAGGCGCGGCGGGGGCCGGGAGGGCGGGGGAGTTGCTGGCCCGGCTGGATGCCATCGACAGGCGGCTGCTCCGGCGCAGGGAGACTGTCAGCATGGTCGAGCAGGTCTGCCAGGCGATCCTGTTCCCGCTGGTGCGGGGTGTGGAGCTGGCCGAGGAGGAGAAGCTGACCCCCGCGTGGATGGCGGAGCAATGCCAGACCCTCTACAAGGCCGTGGCGGTGGCCGCGGGGCAGATACAGGATCTCGTCGACCAGGTGGTGGACCGCGCCCCGGCGCTGGCGGGGGGTGTGCAATTGTGAGCCTCCTCAGGGGGAAGAAGGTCCTGGTCACGGGCGGCACCGGGTCCATCGGGAGCGAGATCGTGCGCCAGGTCCTGCGGCAGGAGCCGGCGGTGGTGCGCGTCTACAGCCGGGACGAGGGGAAGCAGTTCGACCTGCAGCACGAGCTCCGCGGCTTCGGAAACGTCCGCTACCTGATCGGTGACATCCGGGACAAGGAGCGCCTGGCGCGGGCCATCGAGGACATCGACGTCGTCTTCCATGCCGCCGCCCTGAAGCACGTCCCGGCCTGCGAGTACAACCCCTTCGAGGCGGTGAAGACCAACGTCCTGGGGGTGCAGAACCTGATTGAGGCCGCCCTGGACGAGGAGGTGGAGAAGGTCATCGCCATCAGCACCGACAAGGTGGCCAACCCGACTAACACCATGGGCGCCACCAAGCTCCTCTCGGAGCGGCTCATCGCCGCCGCCAACTATTACAAGGGGTCGCGGCGCACGGTGTTCTCGTGCGTCCGTTTCGGGAACGTGGTCGGGTCGCGCGGGTCGGTGATACCGCTCTTCCATGAGCAGATCAGGCGTGGCGGGCCGGTCACGGTGACCGATCCCGCCATGACGCGGTTCATGATGACCATCCCCCAGGCGGTGCAACTGGTGCTCAGGGCGGCCGGTATGGCCCAGGGCGGGGAGACGTTCATCCTGAAGATGCCAGTGGTGCGGCTGGGGGACCTGGTGGAGGCCATGATCGGGGAACTGGCGCCGCGGTATGGCTTCCGGCCGGAGGAGATCCCGGTGGACATCATCGGCCTGCGTCCGGGGGAGAAACGCGACGAGGAGCTCATGACGGAGGAGGAGGCCAAGCGGGCGCTGGAGCTTCCGGATATGTTCGTCATCCTCCCCCTCATCAGGACGCATGAGTACGCTTACCCTGGTGCCCGGCCGGCCGCTGTCCGCCGCTACGCCTCCTGCGACCAACCCTGGCTGAGCAAGGACGAGGTGCTGGAGGCCATGCTCCTGCGGCTTCTGCGGCGGCGGGCCACCGACTGGCTCCCGGCGCGGGAATTCGTGGGCGCGGCCGCGGAAGCTGCTGCCAGGGAGGGCTGATCGCCGTGGTGACCTTAGGCGTTATACCGGCTCGCAGCGGGTCGAAGGGGTTGCCCGGGAAGAACCTGCGCCTTCTCGCCGGCAAGCCGCTGCTCGCTTACGCGATCGCCGATGCGCAGGAAAGCGGCGTCATAGATCGGGTGATCGTATCGACCGACAGCCAGGAGATCGCTGAGACAGCCCGCCGATGGGGCGCGGAGGTGCCGTTCCTGCGTCCTGGGGAACTGGCGCGGGATGACACGCCCACGCTCCCCGTGTTGCGCCATGCGCTGGCGGAGTTGGAGGCCCGGGAGGGGTACAGCCCTGAATTGGTCGTCGTTCTCCAGCCCACGTCCCCCTTGCGGGGGCCGGAGGCGGTGCGGGAGGCGGTGGAGAAGATGAGCGACCCGCGGGTGGACAGCGTCGTGAGCGTGTGCCCCGCCGATCACAGCCCTTACCTCCTGCGCCGGCTGGAAGGGGAGCGACTGGTGCCGTTCCTGGGCCCCGACCCGCTGAGGGGGGGCATCCGGCGCCAGGACCTGCCGGCAGTTTACCGGCTCAACGGCGCCGTTTACGTCCTCAGGCGGGAACGCCTGGAGAACGCCGACCCTTTCGGGTCGGATGTGCGGGCGGTGGTCATGGAAGGCTGGCGTTCGGTGGACGTGGACCGGGAGGAAGACCTGATCGTAGCCGAGGCTTTTTTAAGGCGTTTCCTGGCGCACGAAGGGGAGGTGTGCCAAGCAGCCCATGTTCATCGGTGAGCGGGAGATCGGCCCTGGGGCGCCAGTTTTCGTCATCGCCGAGGCCGGAGTGAACCACGACGGCCGCCTGGACCTGGCCTTACGCCTTGTGGACGCCGCGGCGGAGGCCGGGGCGGATGGCGTGAAGTTCCAGACCTTTCGCGCCGAGCGCCTGGCCAGCCGTTACGCACCCAAAGCCCGCTATCAGCAGGCGGCGGGGGGATCCCGGGCAGGTCAGATGGAGATGCTCCGGGAACTGGAACTCTCCCCTGAGGACTTCCAGGCGATCCAGGCGCGCTGCAGGGAGCGCGGCCTCGTCTTCCTGTCGACGCCGTTCGACGAGGAGAGCTTGGAGTTGCTGGAGCGGATGGAGGTCCCTGCGTTCAAAGCTGGTTCGGGCGAGATCACGAACCTCCCCTTCATCCGTTCGCTGGCCCGGCGCGGGAAGCCCCTGTTGCTGTCGACGGGCATGGCCACGCTGGAGGAGGTGGCGGCGGCGGTCGACGCCTTCCGCGAAGCTGGGGGGAGGGAACTCCTCCTGTTCCACTGCACTTCCAGCTATCCCGCGCCCCACGACCAGGTGAATCTCAGGGCCATGGTCACCTTGCGCGAGCGGTTCGGGGTGCCGGTGGGCTATTCCGACCACACGCTCGGGATCGCGGTGGCGGTAGCGGCGGTGGCTTTGGGGG
>JBBITQ010000195.1:0-3135 GCA_037440685.1 Clostridiales bacterium | reverse complement strand
CCGTACGCGGCGCCACCCGGGGCAACAGCTCGCCCGTGATCCCGGCCAGGCGCTCGGCCACCTCCTCCAGGCGCCCGAGGCTCCCCAGGGGCTTGGTCAGCCCGTCCAGCCGCCGCCGCGCCGCGGCCATCGCCGCAGCGTCCAGGGGGCCGATCCCCTTGATCGCCTGTTCCAGCACCGACATCCCCATCACCCTTCCGCGAAGGTTTGCCAGGCCGGTGGCGCCCATGCGACTCGGGACCAGGCGGCCGTCTGCCTGCGGCGTTGCGGGGGTCAGATAAAGAAAACCCCGGTCCACACGGACCGGGGATCGTGCCAGAATCCCCTTCCCTCCCAGCACACGTTGAGGGATGAGCCGCAGGCCGGGCAGGTCTCCTGGCTCCGGTTCCTCGCCCCCCGCGCCTTCCCAGGCGTAGCGCCCAGTGGCGTGCTCCCCGTTCCCCCAGGCTCTTCCTTGGGGACTGGTCAGCAGGGGGCTCCCCGACTACAGTGGCGGGCTCCGCGTCCTTTTCGCGGCGTACGGGGAGTCGGGTGGGGGCCCCACCGCGCCCGCTGCTCCGCCATCCCCGCATCGCCGCCCCGCCGCCACGGCGGGGGACTTCCCTATTCTCCCATTGGCATGGGCACCCGGCCAGCGCAGGCCATCGCCTGCGTGGCGTATGCGCTTTTCCGGTTGCCCTTTATTCGCCGCCGCCAGGGCTTTTCCTGCTGCCGGCACAGCTCGGGCGCATGGCTCGCTCCCCCCTCCCCTCTACCCCGCCCATCGGTTCACTCCCGCCCGCGCGCCCTCTGCCGATACTCGGGCACCATGACCATGGGCGGGCGCTCCACTTCGGCGATCTCCCGCACGTCCAGGGCCAGTTGCCCGTCCTCCCAGCGGATCAGTTTCATCGTCTTGTGCAGGGGAGCGAGGGGGCGGAGCCGACCCCAGGCCTCCAGGCGGTTCACGATCACTTGCAGGATGGCGAAAGACATGGTTGACAGGTGCGGAAGGGGCGAGTTCCGGTGCACCAGCCGGCCCAGGTTGACCTGGCCCAGCGCCTGCAGGCCGAAGCGATCCATCAGGTCGATGAGGAGCCCCACCTCGACGCCATACCCGGTGAAGAAGGGCACCTGCTCCAGGGCGTCCCGCCACCCGGCATACTGGCCCGCCAGAGGCTGGATGAAGCCGGAGAGTTCCGGGAAGAAGAGGTTGAGCAGGGGGCGGGCGGCGAGCTCGGTCACCCGGCCGCCCCCCGACTCGTACAGGTGGTCGCCCACCTGAACGGGCCGGCTATAGTACCCCTTCACGTATTTCAGCCGGGAGTGCGCGAGCAACGGTCCCACAAGGCCGTAGACCAGCCGCGGATGGGGGTTGCGGATGTCGGTGTCGAGCCATACGATCAGGTCGCCGCGCAAAACTGAGAAGCTCTTCCACAGGGCCTCGCCTTTGCCCCGGTGCGTCCCGAGTTGCGGCAGGATCCCTCGATGCAGGTAGACGGGCACCCCCAGGGCGCGCGCCACGTCCCGCGTCCGGTCCTCCGAACCGCTGTCGATCACCACGATCTCGTCGAGCAGAGGCACGGCATCGCAGAGGGCGCTCCGCAGGCACTCGATGAGGGGGCCGATCGTTTCGGCCTCGTTCAGGGCGGGCAAGCCCAGGCTGATGGTCACGCCCAGCCGCTGCTTGAAGCCCACCAGGCGTTCCAAGTCGGCGAACTCCTCGGCGTCGAACGTGTTCTCGGCAAACCACTTGTCCACCGATGCCGGGGTCCACGAGGGCCGGGCGAGAAGCCAGTCGGCCAGGGGCTGGCGGGTCTTCACCACTGCCACTCCGCAGCCAGCGCGGTCGCACAGGTGGGCGAAGTCAAGAGCGACGGGCACCGCCGTTGCCGGGCCATGCGCACCCATCACCACCAGGTCGTGGCGCCCCGCCTCCTCCACCAGCGCGCCCTGCACGTCAGCCCCGGCGGCCAGCCGCTTGAAGACTGAGCGCCCCGACTCCAGGCGTTCCATCAATGCCACGTAAGGCGCCTCCTCCACCCACCGCAACCGCTCGGGGATGTCCGCCCGGAAGATGTGCATTACCGTGAGTTCGGCACCGTTCTGGACGGCCAGGTCGCCGCCCAGCCCGATGGCCAGCTCCGCATACGGCCCGCCCCGAACAGGGACCAGCACCCGCCGCACCGGTCCCGCCGGCGGGTGGACGACAGCCACGTCGCACGGAGGGCCATCCAGAACGGCTTGCGCCACGGGGCCGAATTCCCTCTCCCCCCGACGCGGGGCGCCCCATCCGCAGAGGAGGAGGTCACACCCCTCCTCCCTGACCACCGCCGCGATTTCCGCATAGACGTCCCATCCCACCCGGACGGCGGCGCGGACATCGGGAACCGATGGGCGCAGGGCCTCCACCGCGCGCTCCAACCGGCGCCGTCTCTCACCCGCCGCCAAGGGTAGTCGCCGAGCGGATCCGGCTCGGGCACCTCCAGCACGTGCAGCACAACCAGACGGGAACCCCGCGCCCGGGCCAGGCCGACCGCGAGGCCGGCCAGCCCGCCGCCGCTCTCGGCCCGACCTAGGTCGCGCGCAAGGTCGGAAACGGCCAAAAGCACGCAGGAAGGCATTCCGGTCACCTCTTCCCACGCTTGCGAGGTTAGCTGACGGGCTCGGGCCGAAAGAGGATGGCCCTGCGGCCGCCCGGTTGCCCGGGTTTCAGCCGGTTCGCCCCGGATGCCTGGGTCCCCCGCTCCCCCGCCTGTTTGTCGGGTTGTAATGGCAGCAGTCACGCCGTTGAGGTCCGCGCCACCCCGGCAGGGGACTCAGCGGTCGGGCGGCGCGGCCAATGCCGTTCCACCTCGATTATACCAGTTGTTACGCCGCGTCCTCGGAAGCGGGCGTTGGACAGCGTGGAGACTCCCGTGGCGGAAGCAAAGCAGCCCCTCGTCGGCGTCACGGCTTTGGAGTAGAATTTATTGGTGCATCACCGAAAGGAGGGGGCGCGGCCGGTGGAGCCCACCAGCTACACCGTCATCCAGCAAGCGCTGCCAGACGAGTACCTCCAGCTCAGCGACGCCGAACTGGACGAGCGCATCGCGCGGGCCAGGGCGGCCCTGGGCCGGCGGCTCGTCATCCTCGGCCACCACTACCAGCGCGACG
>JBBITQ010000194.1:543-3144 GCA_037440685.1 Clostridiales bacterium | reverse complement strand
CGCGAGTGCCGGGATCGCGGCCCGCCGTCCCGGTCGCCCTCTAAGGGGAGGTCCGCGAGGGGCCGGCTCAGGTGGTCACGGTGATCAACGGGCAGAGGCCCGAGGTCTTCGATGCCGTGATCGAAAGGGTCTTCCCGCAGGACCGCCCCAGCGACAAGGGGATGGTCATCAGAATCACCGATCCGCGGCTCTTGGCGGCGGCAGGCGGGATCGTCCAGGGGATGAGCGGCAGCCCCATCCTCCAGGGGGGGAAGCTCGCCGGAGCCATAACCCACGTGTTCGTGAGCGATCCCACCCGCGGTTACGGGGTGTTCGCGGAGTGGATGGCGCGCGAGATGGCAGGGCCCGTGCCGGTGCGCGTCACGGACGAGCCGGGGGAAACGCGGGTGGCGGTCGCCAGGCGCCGCTCGTGACGGCGGCCATCAAGGTGCGAGGGCGCTCGACGGGAGCGCCCCCTTTTCTGCCCCGCCTGTTGAAACTTGCGATCAGTTCTTCCAGCCGGCCGGCAGGAGAAGGTCCAAGGGGGTCGAAAACAGGATGAACAGAACGGGTCCCGGGCCTGGGCATGGAGGTCGATGACGTATGTCGGTTGCTGTGGAGACACCAGAGCCGATAAAGGTCTTGGTGGCCGACGACAACAGGGATTTCTGCGACATGCTGGGCGAATTCATCCGTAGTCAGCCTGATATGCGCCTCATGGGGGTAGCCCACAACGGGCGCGAAGCCCTAGACCTCATAGAAGCCGATCTGCCTGACGTCATACTCCTCGACATCATAATGCCGCACATGGACGGCCTGGGGGTTCTTGAAAGGCTCAACAGCGTCGGCAAGGAACAGGGCAAGCCGAAGGTGATGGTCCTTACGGCGTTCGGTCAGGACAGCGTGACCCAGAGGGCCATCCAGCTCGGCGCCGACTACTACGTGCTCAAGCCGTTCAATCTCGACATCCTCGGCAAGCGCATCCGGCAGATGGCCGGCTTCGTCCGCGAGCCCGCCCAGCCCGTGGTGCAGCCGGCGCGCACCCTGGAGGTGGAGGTGACCAACATGATCCATGACATAGGGATCCCGGCCCACATCAGGGGTTACCTCTATCTCCGCGACGCCATCGCGATGGTGGTGAACCGCGTCGAGATCCTGGGCGCGGTCACGAAGGAGCTCTACCCGGCCATCGCCCGCAAGTACAACACCACGCCGAGCCGGGTGGAGAGGGCCATCCGCCACGCCATTGAGGTGGCGTGCAACCGCGGCAACGTGGAGATGCTCTCGCGCCTGTTCGGGCACACCATCAACTCGGTCCGCGGCAAGCCTACCAATTCGGAGTTCATCGCCATGCTGGCCGATCGCCTCCGCATGCAGCTCTACCACTGACGTTCCGTCCGCACCGCCCCGTCACCAGGGAAAACCCGCGCCCCCGAGGCGCGGTTTTTTCTTCCTTCGGCGAGCAATAATACCTGCGAGGCGTTGCGTATGTTCCGTCATCCTGGCCGGGGCGGCGCGGCGCGGGTGCGCGGCACCGCGCGCGTCGGCCGGCGGACGAAGGACCTGGTGCGCCGCCTGCGCGCCGGCGACATCGCCGTGATCGACCACGGTGAGCTGGATGAACTGGCGGCACGCTCGCTGGTGGAGAAGCGGGTGCGGGCGGTACTGAACGCGGCGGACAGCCTGAGCAGCCGCTACCCCAACCGGGGGCCGGAGGCGCTCCTGGCGGCGGGCGTTCCGGTGGTCGATGGGCTCGGGAGCGCGGTCTGCGACCTCATCCGGGATGGCGACCGCCTGGAGATCCGCGGGGAACAGGTGATCCGCGCCGGGCGGGTGATCGCCTCCGGGCGGCGCCTGTCGCCGGAGCTCATCCGGGCCAGCCGGGCGGAGGCCGGTTCCCGGCTGACCGAGCAGTTGGCGGGGTTCCTGTCCAACACCGTCCATTACGCCCTGAGGGAGCAGGGCTTCTTCTTCGCGCCGCTGGAGCTGCCGCCGCTGCCCATCTCCTGTGCCGGCCGGCACGCGCTGGTGGTGGTGCGGGGGCAGCATTACAAAGAGGACCTCCGGGCGATCGCCGGCTACGTCGCGGAGTTCCGCCCCGTGCTGATCGCCGTGGACGGGGCGGCCGACGCCGTCCTGGAACAGGGCTTGCGCCCGGACGCCATCGTGGGCGACATGGACAGCGTGAGCGACCGCGCCCTGGGGTGCGGGGCGGTGCTGGTGGTGCACGCCTACCCGGACGGGCGCGCGCCGGGCCTCGCACGGGTCCGCCGTCTGGGGCTGGAGGCCGTCTGCATCCCGGCGCCAGGGACGAGCGAGGACCTGGCGCTCCTATTGGCCGACGCCCTGGGTGCGGAGCTGATCGTGGCCGTGGGCACCCACAGCAGCTTCCTGGATTTTCTCGAGAAGGGCCGGCCGGGCATGGCCAGCACCTTCCTGGTGCGGCTGCGCATCGGCGCGCGGCTGGTGGATGCGCGCGGAGTGAGCCTCTTATACCAGCGGCGCCTGCGACCGCGGTACCTCTGGAACCTCGTCCTCGCGGCCCTGCTGCCGGCGGCGGTGGCAGCGGCCATGTCGCCGGAGGTGCGCTATCTCCTCCTGCTGTGGTGGATGCACCTGCGG
>JBBITQ010000194.1:0-481 GCA_037440685.1 Clostridiales bacterium | reverse complement strand
GTGGACAGCAGGTTTCACATCTTCTCGCTGATCGCCGTGTTCCTCGCGCTGGCGGCGGGGATGGTGATCGGCAGCGCCCTCGCGGCCAGCGGCGCCCTGGCGGACAAGCAGCGGTTCATGGTGGAGGAACTGCAGAAGGAGTTCGCCTCCCTGCGCCAGAGGGAGCGGGCGTTCGCCGCCCGGGTGGCGGTGTTGGAGGAGGAGGCGCGCCGCGACGCCGACTTCGCCAGCGTGGTGGCGCCGCTGCTGGTGGGATCGCGGCTCACCGGCATGCGCTTGGTCGTGGCCGCCGACGGGGTTGACGCCGCCGCGCGGCGGAGCGTCGTGGAGACCCTGAAGGGCGCCGGGGCGGAGGTGCGGGAGGCCCTGCTGCCGGTGGCGGGCGGCGCGGCGGGAGGGGCCGGCTACTGGCGCGAGGCGGGCCTCAGGTGGGGATGGAGCCTGGCGGAAGGGCGGCCGGACGCCGCCGTGCTGTTGGTCC
>JBBITQ010000193.1:2843-3161 GCA_037440685.1 Clostridiales bacterium | reverse complement strand
ACGCCGTGAGGGCGGAGATGGAACGGATCCTGGGCGAGATCCAGCGGGGCGAGTTCGCCCGCGAGTGGATCCTGGAGAACCGCGCCGGGCGTCCGGTCTTCAACGCCCTCACCCGGACGGACGTGAACCATCCCATCGAGGAGACCGGCCGCCGGTTGCGGCGCATGATGTCCTGGCTGGCCGGCCCGACCGAGCGGGCCGAGAACGAGCTCCGGGCCCGCGGCATCCTGCCGCCGGCCGGACCCGTGGGGGCGGCCCAGGCCGCGGGAGGCGCCGGAGCCAGCAAGGCCGCCGCGGCCAGGCGGTAGGCCGGCGCTG
>JBBITQ010000193.1:0-2828 GCA_037440685.1 Clostridiales bacterium | reverse complement strand
TTCAAGGAGGTTGATGCCCGTGGCACGACGGGTATACATCTTCGACACCACGCTGCGAGACGGCGAGCAGTCCCCCGGCGTGAACCTGATGGTGGAAGAGAAGGTGGAGATCGCGCGGCAGCTCGCCCGCCTGGGCGTGGACGTCATCGAGGCCGGCTTCCCTCGGACCTCGCAGGGCGACTTCGACGCGGTGCAGGCCATCGCCAGGGCGGTGCGCGGTCCAACCATCTGCGCGCTCGCCCGCGTCGTCAAAGAGGACATCGACCGCGCCGCCGAGGCCCTGGAGCCGGCGGAGCGCCGCCGTATCCACGTCTTCACCTCGGGCTCGGACATCCACATCCGGCACATCCTGCGCAAGACGCGGGACCAGGTGGTGGAGGAGTCGGTGGAGGCGGTGCGATACGCTAAGACCCTGGCGGAGGAGGTGGAGTTCTCCCCCCAGGATTGCACGCGCAGCGACCCCGAGTTCCTGTACCGGCTCTTCGGCGCCGCCATCGCCGCCGGGGCCGATGTCATCAACGTGCCGGACACCGTGGGGTACACCACCCCTGAAGAGTTCGCAGCCCTCATCAAGGGCATCCGCGCGAACGTCCCCGGCGCCGACCGGGTGATCATCAGCGTGCACTGCCACAACGACCTGGGCCTGGCGGTGGCCAACTCCCTGGCTGCACTGCGCGCGGGCGCCAGCCAGGTGGAGTGCGCCGTCAACGGCATCGGCGAGCGGGCGGGCAACTGCTCGCTCGAGGAGGTGGTGATGGCGCTCCGCACGCGCCGGGACTTCTTCGACCTGGAGACCGGCATCGACACGCGCCAGATCTACCGCACCAGCCGCTTGGTCTCCCAGCTCACCGGGATGCCCGTGCAGCCCAACAAGGCCATCGTGGGGGCCAATGCCTTCTCCCACGAGTCGGGCATCCACCAGGACGGCGTGCTCAAGGAGCGCACCACCTACGAGATCATGCGCGCCGAGGACATCGGGCTGGCATCCAACCGCCTGGTGCTCGGCAAGCACTCAGGCCGCCACGCCTTCGCCGAGAAGCTGAAGGAGATGGGCTACGACTTCAGCCGCGAGGACCTGGACGTGCTCTTCGCCCGCTTCAAGGAGCTGACCGACCGCAAGAAGGAAGTGACGGAGCGGGACATCCAGGCGCTGGTGGAGGAGGAGATGTTCACCGTCTCCGAGGTGTACCGCCTGGACTACTTCCACGTCACCACCGGCAACAACGCGCTGCCCACCGCCACCGTGCGCGTGGCGATCCGCGGGGTGGACGGCGAGGAGCGGGTGATCCAGGAGGCCTCCTGCGGCGACGGCCCCGTGGACGCCCTGTGCCGCGCCGTGGACCGCGCCACCGGCGAGAACTGCCGCCTGGTGGATTTCGCGGTCAAGGCGGTCACCGAGGGGAAGGAGGCGCTGGGCGAGGTGGTGATGAAGGTGGAGGCGGACGGCCAGGCCGTGATCGGCCGCGGCCTCTCCACCGACATCCTGGAGGCCACCGGACGCGCCTACGTCAACGCCCTGAACAAGCTGCGCGGCGCCGTGGTGGCGCGCCGCCGGTCCGGACAGGAGGCGACGACGGCATGTCCATGACGATCAGCGAGAAGATCCTCGCCGCCCACGCCGGGCGCGACCACGTCGAGCCGGGCGAGCTGCTGGAGCTGCCCGTCGACCTGGTTATGGGCAACGACATCACCGCGCCCGTGGCCATCGGCGAGTTCCGGAAGGCCGGCGTGGAGCGGGTCTTCGACCCAGACCGCGTGGTGCTGGTAGCCGACCACTTCGTCCCCGCCCGCGACATCAAGTCGGCCGCGCTGGCCCGCATCCTGCGGGACTTCGCCGCCGAGCAAGGCATCACCAACTATTTCGGCGAGGGCATGGGCGGCATCGAGCACGTGGTCCTGCCGGAGCGGGGCATCGTGGTCCCGGGCGATGTGGTGGTCGGGGCCGACTCCCACACCTGCACCTACGGGGCGCTGGGCGCCTTCGCTACCGGCGTGGGCAGCACCGACATGGCCTACGCCATGGCCACCGGCCGCACCTGGTTCCGCGTGCCGGAGAGCATCAAGTTCATCTACCACGGCCAGCGCCGCCGCTGGGTGAGCGGCAAGGACCTCATCCTCCACACCATAGGGCGGATTGGGGTCGACGGCGCCAACTACGCCGCCATGGAGTTCACGGGCGAGGTGATCGTGCGCCTGCCCATGGATGACCGCTTCACCATGGCCAATATGGCCATCGAGGCGGGCGCCAAGGTGGGCGTTTTCAACCCGGACGAGATCACCATGGAGTACGTGCGGGGGCGAGCGCGGCGCGAACCGCGCGTCTTCCGGAGCGACCCGGACGCCCGCTACGCCCAGGTGTGGGACTTCGACGTCAGCGGGCTGGAGCCCGTGGTGGCCCTTCCCCACCTGCCGTCCAACACCCGCCCCGTCACCGAGCTGGGCCACGTCCCCGTGGACCAGGTGGTGATCGGCTCCTGCACCAACGGCCGCCTCAGCGACCTGCGCGTGGCTGCCGCCATCCTGCGCGGGCGCCGTATCAACCCCAACCTGCGCATGATCGTGTTCCCGGGCTCCCAGGAGGTCTACCTGCAGGCCCTCCGGGAAGGGCTGATCGAGGTGTTCGTCGAGGCCGGCGCCGCCGTGAGCACGCCCACCTGCGGGCCGTGCCTGGGCGGCCACATGGGGGTGCTCGCCGAGGGCGAGCGCGCCGTTACCACCACCAACCGGAACTTCGTGGGCCGCATGGGGCACCCGAAGAGCGAGGTCTACCTGGCGGGTCCCGCCGTGGCGGCCGCCTCGGCCGTGCTGGGCCGCATCGCCCACCCGGA
>JBBITQ010000192.1:2673-3173 GCA_037440685.1 Clostridiales bacterium | reverse complement strand
AGGGCTGGCGCCCGTTCCAGCAACCAGCCCGTGGCGCGGGCGCCACCCAGCACCCCCAGCGCCGCCCCGCCCGCCAGCATCAGGTGCGGCCGCCAGCGGAAGCTGCTGAAGTCCTCGATGAGCTGGCGGTAGATGCCCATGACCACGGCCGCGGTCCCGCCGCTCAGGCCGGGGAGGACGATGGCCACCCCCAGCGCCACGCCCTGCAGGAAGGACTTCATGCCCCACCGTCCCCTTCCCTACATGCGCTCCAGCGGTACCGCGCCAGCAGCGTGCGCACGCCGCGCGCCGGGAAGGCCACGGCAACCTCTGCGTCCTCCCCGGCACCCCGCACGGAGACCACCGTGCCCTCGCCCCACACGCGGTGCCGCACCCGGTCGCCCGGCCGCAGGTCGCCGGGGCAGGGGCCGGCTGCAGCGGCGGGGCCGGACCCGGCTCCGCGCTCAGCCCCGGCCGCCTGACGGGGCCCCGCGACCACAGGCGGCGCGGCAACGCCGCCG
>JBBITQ010000192.1:0-2598 GCA_037440685.1 Clostridiales bacterium | reverse complement strand
CGTTCTCCCGAAAAGTCCCGTACAGGGTGCGCTCGCAGGCATGGGTCAAGTACAGGCGCTGGCGGGCGCGGGTCATCCCCACGTAGCAGAGCCGGCGCTCCTCCTCCACGCCGGCCTCGTCCTCCAGCGAGCGGAAGTGGGGGAACACCCCCTCTTCCATCCCCACCAGGAAGACGACGGGAAACTCCAGCCCCTTGGCGCTGTGGATCGTCATGAGGACCACGGCGTCCGCCGCGTCCTCATAGGTATCGGCGTCCGCCACCAGGGCCACCGACTCCAGGAAGGCCTCCAGCGGCGTCACGCCGTCCCCGGGAGCCGGGAACAGCCCGCCCCCGGCTTCGAACTCTCGCGCCACGGAGAGGAGTTCCTCCAGGTTCTCCACCCGGCCTAGCGCCTCGGGGTCGCCCTCCCGAAGGAGCTCACCCCGGTAGCCGGTCCGCTCCATGACCTCCTGGATCAGCTCGTACACCGAGAGGAACTCGGCCTGGCGCCGGAAGTCGGCCGTCAGGTCGCGGAAGGCGGCCAGTTGCCGCGCCTGCGCCCCGCCGAGGCCCGGCACCTCCTCCACCCGTTCCAGGACCTCCGCCACGTCCAGGCCATGGCGCAACCCGTATTCCTCCAGCCGCGCCAGGGTGGCGGCCCCGATCCCGCGCCGGGGCACGTTGATCACGCGCTGGAAGCTGAGCCGGTCCCGCGGGTTGGCGATGAGCCGCAGGTAGGCGATCATGTCCTTGACCTCTTTGCGCTCGTAGAACTTCAGCCCCCCCACCACGGTGTAGGGGATGTTCCGCTTCATGAAGGCGTCCTCGAAGACCCGGGACTGGGCGTTGGTGCGGTAGAGCACCGCGAAGTCGGACCACCGGCGGCCCTCGGCGAGCCGGCCGCGCTGGATCTCCTCGGCCACGTACTGGGCCTCGCCGTGCTCGTCCCGCGCCTGGAACACCCGGACCTTCTCACCCCTGCCGAGCCGCGTCCAAAGCGCACGCTCCCGCCGCATGCTGTTACGGGCGATCACCTGGGACGCCACGTCCAGGATGCTCTGGGTGGACCGGTAGTTCTCCTCCAGCTTGATCACCCGCGCCTCCGGGTAGTCCGCCTCGAAGTTCAGGATGTTGGTGATGTCGGCGCCGCGGAAGGCGTAGATCGACTGGTCGGCGTCCCCCACAACCGTCACGTTGCGGTGCAGGCCGCCCAGGAGCTTGATCAGCCGGTACTGGGCGTGGTTCGTATCCTGGTACTCGTCGACAAGGATATGGAGGAACCGCTGCTGGTAGTAATCCCGCGCCTCGGCGTCGCCCTCCAGCATCTGGACCGCGTACATGATGAGGTCCCCGAAGTCCAGGGCGTTGTTCTGATGGAGCTTCCTCTGATAGAGTTTGTAGATCTCGGCCACCTGCAGGGAACGCGGGTCGCGCGCCCGCCTCTGGAACTCCTCCGGCCCGACGAGGGCGTCCTTCGCCCGGCTGATGGCGGCGGCGACCCCGCCCGCGGGCCAGCGTTTGTCGTCCCAGTTGAGCTCTTTGAGGCATTCCTTGATGAGCGCGGCCTGGTCGTCGGTGTCGAGGATGATGAAGTTCCGCCCGAACCCGATGCGCTCGGCGTCGCGCCTCAGCATGCGGGCGCAGGCGGCATGGAAGGTGCACGCCCACAGGTCCCGGGAGGCGGGACCCACGAGCGCCTCGAGGCGCTCCAGCATCTCGCGCGCCGCCTTATTGGTGAAGGTGATGCAGAGGATGCGGAAGGGGCTCACCCCCTGCTGGATGAGCCAGGCCGCGCGCCGGGTCAGGACGCGCGTCTTGCCGCTCCCCGCCCCGGCCAGGATGAGGAGCGGACCGCCGGGGTGACGGACCGCCTCGCGCTGCGGTTCGTTGAGATCCACCAGCAAGTCCGCCTCCGCACCCAGCACGCGCTCTCCCATCATCTCCCTCATCCCCCTCGCCCACGCCGCGACTCCGATGTTCTTTCGACGCCGCCGGCGCAAACCCTTGCGCAGGCACACCGGCCCGGTCGTACCCATATACATGATGGTCAAAGGAGGTGAGGACCTTGGAGTTCACCAACCCCTACGACATCGCCATCCTGCCGGCAATCGTGGGAATCGTGGAGCTCCTGAAGCGGCTGGGCATGTCGTCCAAGTGGGCCCCGTTGGCCAGCGTCGCCCTCGGACTCATCAGCGGATACTTTTACGTGGCCCCTGGCAACCTGACGCAGGCCATCCTGTCGGGGATCGGGCTGGGCCTGGCCGCCGTCGGCCTCTGGTCGGGCCCCAAGAACACGGCGGAAGGGCTCCGGATGCTCGCGGCGAAACGCTGAGACCGTCGCCGGGCAGGCCGCCTCGTCTCCGCGCGAACCAGAAGGCCCCGGCCAGCCCGGGGCCTTGTCATGCCGGCGATCACATCCCGCCGCCCCCCGGCATGCCGCCCCCGCCGGCACCGCCGCCAGAGGCGCCGCCTCCGCCCATACCAGCCCCGCCAGCCCCACCACCAGAGGCGCCACCGCCACCGCCGCCCCCCGCCCCGCCGCCCATGCCCGCGCCCCCGGCCCCCGCCATCAGGATCGCTCCAACAGAATCCGCTATTTCGCGAAACCGGGCGAAAT
>JBBITQ010000191.1:0-3210 GCA_037440685.1 Clostridiales bacterium | reverse complement strand
CTGGCGGCGCGGGTGGCGGCGCTGGAGCAGCAGGTGGCCGACCTGCAGGCGGCCAGTGGGGGTCAGACCGCCAGGGATCAGGTGGAGGCCTCCAGCGATGGCAGCTTGAGCCTTGACGCGACGGGTGAGACGCAGGGGGCCGTGCCCGCCAACCAAAAGCTGGCCAAGGGAGCCCGTGCCGTGGTGACGGCCGGCGGATTCCTCAATGTGCGCCAGGAGCCGAGCCGCACGGCGGTCCCCCGGTACTTCGCCGCGTACGAGGAGCAGGTGATCGCCCTCGAGGGCGACTGGGCGAAGGTGCGGTTCAACGATCACGGCAGGACGATCCAGGGGTGGGTGTTCAGCCAGTATCTGGAGCGGCAAGAGTAGGGCGATCAGGGGGACGCGCGGGGGCGTCCCTTCCCGTGCCCGACCGACCGAGGGCCGGCCATCTTACGCGGGACGCCCCCTCGCTTCCCAGCGGCCTAGGCCGCGGTACGGGAGCCGAGCGGTCAGCCGTCCGTCGGCAACTTGAAGAAGGTGTGGCTCCCGATCCGGACGGTGACGACGAGCCGCGCCCAAAAACCCTTGGCGCGAGCCCTGGTGAGGTCGGCGAAGTAAAGCGCTCCCCGGGACGGGTCTTTGCCGCGCAGGGCGTCGAGGGCGGCGCGCCGCGAGTCCGCCTGCATTGGCAGGCGGTCGATGAGCCCGTTCCATACCACCATGAACTGGCCCTTGGCGTAGATGATCTCCCGGATGGTGTCCCCTTGGAACCGCGGGCTCCTCAGGCGGTTCATGATCACGGCGCCCACGGCGACCTTCCCTTCGTAAGGCTCGTCGTAGGCCTCTGCGTTGATGACCCGCGCCAGGAGCTCCACGTCCTCGGCGCCGTAGCGGGCGATGAGCTCCTCCTCGGATGGGGCGGTGGCCGCGCCGGCGCCGTCGGCGCTTGCCGCGACGGGCCGGATGCCGCCTGGCCAGTCCAGCGTCACCCTGGCCTCTTTCTTGGCGGCATCCCAGGCGACGGTCGCCCCCAGCGACTCGGCGGCGAACCGCAGGGGGATGAGCAGGCGTCCCGCCGCGATGCGCGGTTCGCTGTCGAGGGTCACCGTCTCGCCGTCGCGGCTGGCCGTCCTGTTCCCCGCCTGCAGGGTGATGGTGTGCCCGGGGAGGAAGGCGCGCACCGTCTGCGACGCTTCATCCCAGTAGACCTTGGCTCCGAGCGCCTCGAAGAGCGCGCGCATGGGCACGAGCACTCGGCTCTCCGGCGACATGGTCGCCCCCGCGATCTCCCAATCGTTGAGGAAGACCCGCACGTTGCCTGCGGGTACCTCCCCGGCCGGCGCCGCGGCCTCTCCCGCGGCGGAGGCATCCGCCGCGGCCGGATGCGCTACCGCCTCAGCGGTAGCCGCCCCCCTCTGCTGGTCCGGAGCCCCATCCGCCTGGGCGCCGGGCGCCAGGAAGAGGATGGCGGCCAGGGCGAGGCCGAAGGCGCGGCCATGTTTTCGCGCCAGATGCAACCTGTTATCCCCTCCTCTGGGTCAGAATCGTGCCGTTTCGGAATCACCACGCCTCGAAGCCGCCTTTTCCAGGCTGCCGCTACTATAGGTTAATTTATACCTGGCAACGAGAAACCCTGCCAGCCGTGCCGTCTGGTGCAAGTTGACATGCCTTTCACCCTTTGGTTAGAATCCGTTAGGGTGATGCGAGAGGAATGCTCACGGGGCGCCCGCGCGGCACCAACGACATCCTACCCGACGAAGCGGCCCGCTGGCGCCACGTGGAGAGCCTTTACCGCCGCACCTTCCTGTGCGCCGGCTACGGGGAGATCCGCACGCCGGTCTTCGAGCACACCGAGCTCTTCCAGCGCGGCGTGGGTGCGGACACCGATATCGTCGAGAAGGAGATGTACTCCTTCACCGATCGCGGCGGCCGCAGCGTCACCCTGCGGCCGGAGGGGACGGCTCCGGTGGTGCGGGCTTACCTGGAGCACGGCCTGCACGGCCAGCCCCAGCCGATCAAGCTATTCTACGTGAGCAGCCCCATGTTCCGTTACGACCGTCCCCAGGCAGGGCGGTACCGCCAGTTCCACCAGGCTGGGGCGGAGGTCTTCGGCGCCGCCGATCCAGCCGCTGACGCCGAGGTGATCGCCCTCGCGGCCGGTTTCTTCCGCGCGCTGGGGCTCCGGGGGTTCTCGGTGCGCCTGAACAGCATCGGGTGTCCGGGGTGCCGACCAGCCTACCGGGAGCGATTGCGCACCTACTACGCCCCGCACCTGGGCGCGGTGTGCGACGACTGCCGGCGGCGCTTCGAGCAGAACCCGCTGCGGCTCCTGGACTGCAAGCGGGACCGGGCGCTGGCGGCAGGGGCGCCCTCGGTCCTGGAGCACCTCTGCGGGGACTGCGCCTCCCACTTCCGGGCGGTTCAGGAATACCTGCATGACCTGGGAGTGGACTTCGTCCTCGACCCCGGCATCGTGCGGGGCCTGGACTATTACACCCGCACCGTCTTCGAGGTGGTGCACGGGCAGCTCGGCGCCCAGTCCAGCCTTTGTGGCGGCGGCCGATACGACGGGCTGGTGGAGGCGTGCGGCGGTCCCCCCACGCCGGCGGTGGGGTTCGCCCTGGGCATGGAGCGGCTGCTGCTCACTCTACAGCAGGAGGGCGTGGCGCTCCCCGTGTCGGGCGGGCTGGACGTGTTCGTCGCCATCGCCGGTGGAGCGGGAGAGGCGGACCAGGCACGGCGGGCGGCGGCGGTGCTGGTGGCGCGCCTGCGGGCCGAAGGCGTCTCCGCGGACATGGACCTGGCGGGCCGGAGCCTCAAGGCCCAGATGCGGTACGCCGCCAAGTACCCTGCCCGGTTCGTGGCCATCATGGGCGAAGAGGAGCTGGCCCGGGGGACGGTCGCCTTGCGGGACATGGAGCGCGGCACCCAGGAGGAGTTGTCCCTGGGCGCCGTGGTGGAGCGGGTGCGCGCGCTGCGCGCGGCGTGCCCCGACTGAACAGCAGGGTGGCGGAGAGGGGTAGGCGATGGAAGCGGCGGGTATCACGGCGGAGTGGAAGCGCACGCACTGGTGCGGCGAGCTGCGGGAGGCCCACGCGGGGCAGGAGGTGCGGCTCCTCGGGTGGGTGCAGCGCGTCCGCGACCTGGGGGGGCTCACCTTCATCGACCTGCGTGACCGCACCGGCATCGTGCAGGTGGTGTGCGATCCGGCGCGGAACGCGGCGGCCC
>JBBITQ010000190.1:1396-3217 GCA_037440685.1 Clostridiales bacterium | reverse complement strand
TCTATACCCATGTAACCCGGGAACGACTGCGGGCCGTGTACCAGAAGGCACACCCCAGGGCCTGAGGCGGGCGGCCGCCGGCGGGGCGTTGTGAACCCGGGGCGCCTCCTATACACTAGAACCACGGCGGCGGGGAGCCGCCGCGGCTGCGGGGGCTGGATGGGCCCGGGCCGGGCGGGGGACCGCCGCAGCGCGGAGGGGGGCGGGAGGTGCGAGGCACCACGATCGTAGCCGTGCGGCGGGGGGATCAGGTGGCCATGGCGGGCGACGGCCAGATCACCCATGAGCACGTCGTGATGAAGCACGGCGCCCGCAAGGTGCGCCGGCTCTACCAGGGGCGGGTGCTGGCGGGTTTCGCCGGCTCCGTGGCCGACGCCATCACGCTGTTCGACCGTTTTGAGAAGAAGCTGGAGGAGGCCCGCGGCAACCTGCCCCGCGCCGCCGTGGAGCTGGCCCGCGACTGGCGGAGCGACCGGGTCCTGCGCCGGCTTGAGGCCATGATGCTGGTGGCCGACCGGGAGCACATCTACCTGGTCTCGGGGGGCGGCGAGGTGATCGAGCCGGACGAGCCGGTGGTGGCCATCGGCTCCGGTGGACCTTACGCCATGGCGGCAGCGCGGGCCCTCCTCAGGCACACCGACCTCCCGGCCGTTCAGGTGGCACGGGAAGCGCTGCAGATCGCGGCTTCCATCTGCATATACACGAACGACAACATATCCGTCGAGACCATCTAACGACGGAGGCCGCGTTCCCGCGGCGCGTTCCCCGTGGCGCGCATCGGGGGGTGTATGCGGGTTCCCCCGCGCGGGAGGCAGGAGGGATCGTCCCGTGGAGGACCTCACGCCGCGCCAGATCGTGGCAGAACTGGATAAATACATCGTGGGGCAGAGGGAGGCCAAGCGGGCGGTGGCCATCGCCCTGCGGAACCGGATCCGCCGCCGCCGTCTGCCGCCGGAGCTGCAGGACGAGGTCACGCCCAAGAACATCCTGATGATCGGCCCCACCGGCGTGGGGAAGACCGAGATCGCCCGGCGCCTCGCCCGCCTGGTGAACGCCCCCTTCGTCAAGGTCGAGGCGACCAAGTTCACCGAGGTCGGCTACGTGGGCCGGGACGTGGACGCCATGGTCCGCGATCTCGTGGAGACGGCGATACGCATGGTCAAGGGGGAGAAGATGGCCGAGGTGCAGGCGCGGGCGGAGGAGCTGGCGGAGGAGCGGCTGCTGGACGCCCTGTGCCCGGCGCCGCGCCGCGAGCCGGGCCTGCGCAACCCCTTTGAGATGATCTTCGGCGGGCGGCAGGCGGAGCCGGACGAGACGGAGGAGGAGCGCCGCCAGCGCGAGCGCGAGCGGGAACGGGTGCGGCTGCGCCTGCTCTCGGGCGAGCTGGAGGGGGAGATGGTCGAGATCGAGCTTGAGGACAGCGCCCCTCCCATGGTGGAGATCTTCTCCGGCGCCGGCGTGGAGGAGATGGGCATCAACGTTCAGGACCTGCTGGGCGGCCTCCTCCCCCGCCGCAAGAAGAGGCGCAAGGTGTCGGTCGCCGAGGCCAGGCGTCTGCTGGCCCAGGAGGAGGCCCAAAAGCTCATCGACATGGACCAGGTCACGGCCGAGGCGATCCGCCGCGCGGAGCAGATGGGCATCATCTTCATCGACGAGATCGACAAGATCGCGGGGAGGGACGGCGCGCACGGTCCGGATGTCTCGCGCGAGGGGGTGCAGCGGGATATCCTGCCCATCGTGGAGGGGAGCACGGTGATGACCAAGTACGGGCCGGTGAAGACCGACCACATCCTCTTCATCGCCGCCGGCGCTTTCCACATG
>JBBITQ010000190.1:0-1383 GCA_037440685.1 Clostridiales bacterium | reverse complement strand
CCGTCAGACCTCATCCCCGAGCTGCAGGGCCGTTTTCCGATCCGGGTGGAACTGGAGAGCCTGGAGCGGGACGACTTCAAGCGCATCCTCGTTGAGCCCGAGAACGCCCTGACGAAGCAATACGCCGCCCTCCTGGCCACGGAGGGCATCACGCTGGAGTTCACCGAGTCCGGCATCGAGGAACTCGCCGACATCGCCTACCGCGTCAACGAGCAGGCGGAGAACATCGGCGCCCGGCGGCTCCACACCATAATGGAGAAGCTCCTCGCCGACATATCCTTCGAAGCGCCCGACCTCCCGGAGAAGCGCGTGGTGGTCGACCGCGACTTCGTGCGCCAGCGCCTGGCGGACGTGATGGGCGACGCCGACCTGGCCCGGTACATCCTATGATCGGTTCAGCCGGCGTGAGGCGGGCCCTTCTGTCAAGCAGCGCCATCCGGGACCACGAACGGGATCTGCCGGGCCGAAACCCCCGAGAAGAGCAGGAGCGTCTTGAGCAGCGCCTGCGTCGTGGCGAGCGTCTTGCGAGGATTGAGGTATTCCTCCGCCGCCAGGGCGCGCCACCGCCGCAGTTCACGCAGGAGGTTGGGCTGCCGGTTGGCCTCCGCCGTTAGGTCGGCCAGTTCCAGGGCGCGGGCATAGGCCAGCGCCGCCGCCTCCTGGTCGCCGCGCCGGAGGGCGTTGGCCGCCCGGTTGAGCTCGTTGGCGACCATCAGGATCTGGGTGGGGAAATCGTGTCTCTGCCAGGCGTCGGCATCGAGGTTATGACAGGGTCTCATCGGGGCCTAGGAGCAGCCTTTCCGTGATCTCGCGGATGCGGGCGCGCAGGGCCGGGTCCATCACTTCCATGCTGGGGTTCCCCTGGGATGGCCTGATGTTGATCAGCGACGTGAATTCGATGCGATGTTCCGGAGGCAGGAGCGGGTAGAAGTTGGCCCCCCAGAGGTGCGCCGCCGCTGACCCGGCCTCCAGCAGGACGCTCTCCGCGTCGGCGTGCAGCACCCCGCCTAGGGCAATCAGTTCCCGCTCCACGTCGACGACGTACTTGATCATCTCCTCAAAGGGGTCGCCCAGAAACGAGCGCAACCGGTCCCTGGAGATCTTGCTCTTCACCAGCAGGATGTCGCCCATACCCCTATGGTACCAAAGGGAGCGGCCACCGGGAACGGAGGGGAGGCGGCGAGTCGGCCGATGCCACATATGATCTTTTGCCTACCGCATTTGATACTTTATGCCTATAAAACCGCTTGGCAAAAACGCTTTGAGATTATAAATCCCCAGCATCGTTGCGCATTACAGTTAAGGGCGGGTATTATCGGAATTTCGCTAAATTTTTTTTAGCGTCAGCAGGAAATGGCGTAACAATGTCGTAATAGAAGAGGC
>JBBITQ010000189.1:0-3225 GCA_037440685.1 Clostridiales bacterium | reverse complement strand
ATGGAGGAGGCGCTCACCAAGCGCTAAACTGTCCACAAAACCGGGGTAAGTCCACTCCGCACCCTGCAGACCCTCTCACTCACCCTGAGCGACAACATCGCCCACCGCATGCTGGTGCGCCACCTGGGCAGGGACAACATCGCCGCTTACATGCGCAGCCTCGGCGCCGAGGTGGTCTACCCGGACGGGCGTCCCATCACCTGCGCCCGCGACATGGGCCTGTACCTGCGCGCCGCCCTGGACCTGGCCCGCAGCCACCCGGAGCTCGGCGGCCGCCTCCTGGACGACCTGGCGAACACCATCTGGGACGTGGGCCTCTCCGGCCTGCTCCCCGACGGGGTCAAGGTGGCCCACAAGGAGGGCGACGTGAGCGGCGTCGCCAACGACGCGGGCATCGTCTTCTCGTCACGGCCCTACATCCTCGTCGTCCTCTCCCGGAACCAGGAGGACATCGATCAGGGCTTCCGCGAGATCGCCGAGATCTCCCGCATGGTGTATGATTTCCAGGAGGCCCGCGCCGGCCGCTGACGGTGCCCCGCAGCCGCTCAGGCAACCGGACAAACTAACGACCGGTGAACCGCCGATGCCGAAGGAGACCGCCGCCGGCTACCCCGCGTACGTGGCGCTCCTGGAGACCGGGGAACTGCGCCGCCGCGCCGAGCAGGCGTGGGAGGCCCTGCGCTACTGCGTCCTCTGCCCGTGGCGCTGCGCCGTCGACCGGCTCGCCGGCAGGACCGGCGTCTGCCGCACGGGCGCGCAGGCGGTCGTCGCCTCCTATCACCCCCACTTCGGCGAAGAGGCGCCGCTGCGCGGCTGGGCCGGCTCGGGGACCATCTTCTTCTCCTGGTGCAACCTCCGCTGCGCCTTCTGCCAGAACTGGGAGATCAGCCAGGCCGGGGAGGGCGAGACGGTCGGCCCCGAGGACCTGGCGGAGATGATACTGGCGCTCCAGCGCCGCGGCTGCCACAACGTGAACCTGGTCTCGCCGAGCCACGTCATCCCCCACATCCTGCGCGCGGCCGCCATCGCCGCAGAGCGCGGCCTCCGCATCCCGCTCTGCTACAACACCGGCGGATACGACGACCCCGCGGCCCTGCGCCTGCTGGAGGGGGTCGTGGACATATACATGCCGGACATGAAGTACGCCGACTCCGGGGTGGGACGCTGCCTCTCCCGGGTCCCCGACTACCCGGCGCGGAACCGCGCCGCGGTGCTGGAGATGCACCGCCAGGTGGGCGACCTGGTCATCGGCGCCGACGGCCTGGCGCGCCGCGGCCTCCTGGTGCGCCACCTGGTGCTCCCCGGCGGGCTCGCCGGCACCCGGAGGGTCGCCCGCTTCCTGGCCAGGGCGGTGTCGCGCGACACCTACATCAACAGCATGGACCAGTACCGGCCCGACTACCACGCCAACCGCTACGCCCCCCTGGACCGCCGCCCGACGCGCCGCGAGGTGGAGGAGGCCCGCGCCGCCGCCCGCGCCGAGGGGCTCTGGCGGTTCCACGAGGAGTGACGCCTGGCGACCGCGCCTGTCGCCGCGGCCGGCGCTGATCTACGCTCGGGAGCAGGAGACGGGAAAGCCTTGGCGAAACATGACAGTTCGTGACGCCCCCGAGGGGGCGGCGGCCGCGGTCGCACCGCGGCGCCCGCGGCCGGGGCCGAAGCCCCGCCAGCGGCCAAACTACATCTCAAAAAGAAGGGATCCCGGCCTTGTCGCGCGAGAACTGGAACGGTGACGCAGGGGAAGTGCGGGGCGATGCGAGGCCGAGCGTATGCGTGGTCGGGCTCGGCTACATAGGGCTGCCCACGGCGATATTCCTGGCCGCTGGCGGCCACACGGTGCTGGGTGTGGACATCCAGCCCGAGCGGGTGGCCGCCGTCAACAGCGGCGCGCTGCCCGTGGACGAACCCGGACTGGACGCCATGTTCGAGACCGCCGTGAGGGGCGGGCGGCTCCGCGCGTCCACCGCGGTGGGGCCGGCGGACGCCTTCTTCATCTGCGTCCCCACGCCATCGCGGCCCTCGGCGCGCTACGAGGGCGAGGAGGCGGAACTGGGCGCCGTGCAGGCGGCGGCGCGGGCGGTGGCCCGGGCCCTGCGCCCGGGGAACCTGGTGGTGCTGGAGTCCACGGTGCCGCCTGGCACCACCGACGGGCTGGTGCGCGCCATCCTTGAGGAGTCGGGGCTCACCGTCCACCGCGACGGCGACGATGCGGCCGGCGCGTTCTACCTCGCCCACTGCCCGGAGCGGGTGATCCCGGGCCGCATCGCCCACGAACTCGTCCACAACGACCGCGTGATCGGCGGCTCCAGCCGCGCGGCGGCCGAGCGGGCGGCCACCCTGTACCGCACGTTCGTGCGCGGCGAGATCGCCCTCACCGACGCCACCACGGCCGAGATGGTCAAGCTGATGGAGAACACCTTCCGCGACGTCAACATCGCCCTGGCCAACGAGTTCGCCAACCTCTGCGAGCGCCTGGGCATCGACGTCTGGGAGGCGATCCGGCTGGCCAACCGCCACCCGCGCGTCACCATCCACCGGCCGGGGCCGGGCGTGGGGGGGCACTGCATCCCGGTGGACCCGTGGTTCATCGTGGAGCGGGCGCCCGAGGAGGCGCCGCTCATCCGCCAGGCCCGCCGCGTCAACGGCGCCATGCCGCACCGCGTGGTGGACCGCGCCCTCGCCCTGCTGGGTCAGGCGACCGCGTGGCCGGCCCGCGTCGCCGCCCTGGGGCTCACCTACAAGGCGGACGTCGACGACGTGCGCGAGTCGCCCGCGCTGGAGGTGGTGGCCGGCCTCCTGGCCCGCGGCATGGACGTGGCCGTCCACGATCCCTTTGTGCCGCCCGAGCGGTGCGCGCGCCTGGAATTCCCCGGCCAGCCACGGGAAGACGGGGCCGCCGGCAAGCTCGCCTGCTCCCGCTCGGCCCTCGAGGCGGCCGACGGCGCAGACCTCCTCCTCTTCCTCGTCCCCCACAGCGCGTTCCGCCAGCTCACGCCCGCGGCGGCGGCCGCCCGCCTGCGGCAGCCCCTGGTGTTCGACGCCTGCGGCGCCCTCGACTCCGCCGCTGCCGCCGCCTGGCGCGCGGCCGGCTTCCGCGTCGCCCGGCTCGGCGTCGGCGACGCAGCGCTCCGGGCGGGCGCGGACCGTTCCCAACCGGCGCCCGTGGCGCCCGGGCGCGATGGGGAGAGCGGCGGCCGATGACGGCGCCGCCGGCGGGCTCCCGCT
>JBBITQ010000188.1:0-3280 GCA_037440685.1 Clostridiales bacterium | reverse complement strand
CGTGTGTCTCTCCTTCCGCTGCCAACCCGGCCAGGACGAGCGCCGTCCCGGCCCGGAGGTCGGTTGCCCGGACCGGGGCTCCCCAGAGGCGCTCCACGCCGCGGATGATGGCGCTTGGCCCCTCGATGCGGATGTCCGCCCCCATGCGCTTTAGCTCCTCCACGTGCAGGAACCGGTTTTCGAAGACGCTTTCCGTGATGACGCTGATGCCATCGGCGACGGTCATCAGCGCCATCATGGGGGCCTGCATGTCGGTGGGAAATCCCGGATAGGGCAGCGTCTTCACGTCCACCGCCCTCGGCCGGGCGGGCGTGCGCACCAGCAGCCCGTCCTCCCGGGGTGTCAATTCCATGCCGGTTTCCTGGAGCTTTGCCATCACGGGCTTCAGGTGCTCCAGGATGACGTTCTCCACGAGCACCTCGCCGCCCGCCAGCCCCACGGCGACGATGAAGGTGCCGGCCTCGATGCGGTCCGGGATGCACTCGTACTCCGTGCCTTTCAGTTCGGGCACCCCGTCTATGCGGATCAGCTTCGTGCCCGCTCCGCTCACGCGCGCGCCCATGGCGTTAAGGAAGTTGGCGAGGTCCACCACCTCCGGCTCCTCGGCGGCGTTCTCGATGAATGTGGTGCCCTCTGCGAGGACGGCCGCCATCATGATGTTCTCGGTGGCGGTGTGGCTCGGGTAATCCAGGTAGATGCGCCCCCCGACCAGCCGCCTGGCCTCGGCCTCGACGCGCCTCCACATACCCCCGGTTCAAGGCGATTGTCGCCCCCAGCGCTTCGAAGCCCTTCAGGTGCAGGTCTATGGGACGGTTCCCGATGGCGCATCCCCCGGGAAGGGAGGCCCGCGCCTCACCGAAGCGGCCGAGGAGGGCGCCCATGACCAGGATCGACGCCCGCATCCGGCGGACTAGGTCGTAAGGCGCTTCGCGTCGGATCTCCCCATCGGCTTGCACCTCCAGGTGCCCCGGTTCCAGGGTACGCACCTTGACGCCCATCCGCACCAGGAGCTGGGTCATCGTGAACACGTCCGTCATCGCCGGCACCTCGGCGAGGCGGACGCGGTCGGGCGTCAGCAGGCATGCCGCCAGCACCGGCAGGACGGCGTTCTTGGCCGCCTCCACCCTCACCCGGCCCATGAGCCGCCTGCCGCCCCGGACGACGATCTTTTCCAAGACCGCCCCTCCACAACGAATGTCAATCTATAGTTTGGCGGACACCGCCATCTTATCCCCTTCCGCCATTGCCGCCATGCCCCACGCTTGGCAGAGCGAAGAAGGGGGCCGCCTTGCCGGCGGCCCCCGTGTCTCCGGAGATGAAGTGCCAACGCTCCAAAGCCGCGGCTATATGCGCCCGGCAGCCCGTAGCCGCGCCAGGGCGCGTTCCAAGGCCTCCTTGGCGCGGGCAACCTCCTCCTGGTCGCCCCCGGACTCGATGATCTCGCGCGCCCGGTCCCTCTCGGCCATGGCGGCGGCGACGTCGATCTCCTCCGGCCGCTCCGCCTCGTCCGCCAGGACCACGGTGGCAGCGGGCCCCGCCTCGAAGAACCCGCCGGTGATCGCCACCGCCTCGACGCCGTGGCCGCGCCGGTAGTGCACCACCCCTGCCTTGAGGGACCCCACCATCGGGGCGTGCCCGGCCAGGATGCCGTAGAACCCGTCGACGGTGGGCAGCACTACGAATTCCACTGCCGTGGAGACCACTTGGCGCTCCGGCGTGATGACCTCAAGGTGAAAGCTGCGGGCCAACTCCCTCACCCCACTCTCGCGTACGGACCGGCATCATCGCGCCGCGGCCAGCAGTTCGCGCCCCTTCTCCACGGCCTCGTCGATGGTGCCCACCATGTAGAAAGCTTCCTCGGGCAAATCGTCGTGCTTGCCCTCCAGGATCTCCTTGAAGCCGCGCACCGTCTCCTTGATGGGCACGAACTTGCCCGGCCGGCCTGTGAACGCCTCAGCCACGTGGAAGGGCTGCGAGAGGAAGCGCTCGATCTTGCGCGCGCGGGCTACGGTCAACTTGTCGTCTTCCGACAGCTCATCCATGCCCAGGATGGCGATAATGTCCTGGAGCTCCTTGTACCGCTGCAGCACCTGCTGGACGCCGCGGGCCACCATGTAATGCTCCTCGCCCACGACGCTGGGATCGAGGATGCGCGACGTGGACGCCAGCGGGTCGACGGCCGGGTAGATGCCCTTCTCGGCGATGGCGCGCTCCAGGCGCGTCGTGGCGTCCAGGTGGGCGAAGGTGGTCACCGGAGCCGGGTCGGTGTAGTCGTCGGCCGGGACGTAGACCGCCTGGACGGACGTGATCGACCCGCGCTTGGTGGTGGTGATGCGCTCCTGCAGGTTGCCCATCTCCGTGGCCAGGGTCGGCTGATACCCCACCGCCGACGGGACGCGGCCCAGGAGGGCCGACACCTCGGACCCGGCCTGGGTGAAGCGGAAGATGTTGTCGATGAAGAGCAGCAGGTCCTGGCCCTCCACCTCGCGGAAGTACTCGGCGATGGTGAGGCCGGTGAGGGCGACCCGCGCGCGGGCGCCCGGCGGCTCGTTCATCTGGCCGAAGACCAGGGCGGTCTTGTCCAGGACCCCGGACTCCTTCAATTCGTGATAGAGGTCGTTCCCCTCGCGGGTGCGCTCCCCCACGCCGGCGAAGACGGAGAAGCCGCCGTGCTTCATGGCGATGTTGTTGATGAGCTCCATGATGATGACCGTCTTGCCGACGCCGGCGCCGCCGAAGAGGCCCACCTTGCCGCCCTTGGGGTAGGGCTCGATGAGGTCGATGACCTTGATGCCCGTCTCAAGGATGACGTTGGCCGGGGTGACGTCCTTGACGTCCGGGGCCGGCTTGTGGATCGGCCACCGTTCGCCGACCTCCACCGGCCCGAGGCCGTCGATGGGTTCACCCAGCACGTTGAACATGCGCCCGAGGCTGGACCGCCCCACCGGCACCGAGATGGGCGCCCCGGTGTCGACGACCTCCATGCCCCGCGTCAGGCCGTCGGTCGACGCCATGGCGATCGTCCGCACCACGTTGTCCCCCAGGTGCTGGGCGACCTCCAAGGTGAGGCTCTCCTCGCCGTCGGCGCCGCGCCGGACGCGCAGGGCGTTGTAAAGCTGGGGCAACTCGCCCGCCGGGAACTCGCAGTCCACGACGGGACCGATGACCTGCGTGATCCTGCCTGTGTTCGCCAATCCCAAAACCTCCTATGACCCCTTCATGGCTTCGGCGCCGCCCACGATCTCGGAGATCTCCTTGGTGATGCTCGCCTGCCGGATGC
>JBBITQ010000187.1:0-3283 GCA_037440685.1 Clostridiales bacterium | reverse complement strand
ACGCCCACTACAGTCCACGCCTGTGTAATGAAGATCTGGCGCCCACGCGCGACCAGAACTGGTCGTGGTATAACATTTTCTCTTTCTGGATGTCGGATGTGCACAGCATGGGTGGCTATGTGGTCGCCGCCAGCTTCTTTACGTTGGGACTGGCGAGCTGGCAGGTGCTGCTTTGTCTGCTGATAGGTATCTGCATCGTGCAGCTGTGTGCCAACCTCGTCGCCAAACCGAGCCAGATGGCGGGCGTGCCTTACGCGGTGATTTCACGTCAGGCATTCGGCGTGTTCGGTGCCAATATCCCCGCGGTGATTCGCGGCCTGATCGCTTTCGCCTGGTATGGCATTCAAACCTATTTAGCGGCTAATGCGCTGATGCTGGTACTGCTGAAGTTCTTCCCTTCATTAAGCGGGATGACGCAGAGCAGCTGGCTGGGGTTGTCTCAACTGGGCTGGTGCTGCTTCGGCGTGATGTGGTTCCTGCAGGCGATGGTGGCCTGGATCTGCTCCACGTAGGGGTCGCCTGCGCGGACGTGTGCCACGGGCAGGCTGTGGGCGCTGAAGATCACCGGCACGGCGGCGCGGCGCTCCTCCGGGAACCGGGCCAGGCCCTCCTCCAGGCGCTCCGCCAGGGCGGCGATGAAGCCGGGGTGGAGGTGCCAGTCGCGGGCGAACGTGACCTGGGGGCGGCGGGCCGGTTCCATTCTCTCCAGCGCCGCCCGAACCTCGTCCTCGTAGGCGCCGGTGCTCACCCGCGCCCGGTACGGCGCCAGGCTGACGGCGGCGGCGCGGGCGATGCCGGCGCCGGCCATCATCTGCAGCGCCTCGGCTATGGAGGGGCGGGCATAGCGCATACCCACGTAGACAGGTAGGGGGTCGCCCTCGGCGCGCAGCCGTTCCTCCAGGGCGCGCGCCTGAGCGCGGGTGGCCTCGGGCAGCGGCGAGCGGCCGCCCACCAGGCGGTACTTCTCGGCCACGCTCTCCACGAGCGCCGGGGAAGGCGGGCGTCCGGTCAGATTCGCCAGGAACTGGGGGATCTCGTCCAGCGACTCGGGGCCGCCGAAGGCCAGGAGCAGCACGGCCCGCTTCCCTCCTCCCGCCCCGGGCCCGCGCCCCGCGCCCGTCGCGCCGGGCATGGCGTCAGCCCCCCGCCGCGGCCGGCCGGCGGCTGTACCTGTGCACGGCCTCCACCAGCGCGATGGCGTGCTCCACCGGCGTCTCCTTGTGGATGCCATGGCCCAGGTTGAAGATGTGTCCGGGGCGGTTCCCGGCCCGTTCCAGGATGCGCCGCACCTTCTCCTCGATGACGGGTATCGGGGCGAAGAGGGCCATGGGGTCCAGGTTCCCCTGCACCGCCACATCGTATCCGAGGCGCTCCCAGGCCTCGCCCAGGTCAACGCGCCAGTCCAGCCCGATGACGTCGCCTCCGGCCCGCTTCACCAGGTCGAGCAGGGTGGAGGCGTTATGGGCGAAGTGGATGACCGGGACGCCCTCCCCCTTCAGCCCGTCCATCACGAACTTGGAGTGGGGGAGGACGAACTCCTCATAATCGTCGGGGGCCAGGGCGCCCACCCACGAGTCGAACACCTGCACCGCCTGGGCGCCGGCGCGGATCTGGGCCCGCAGGTAGCGCAGCGTCACCTCGGCCAGCTTGGCCATGAGGGCGTGCCACACCTCTGGCGCCTGCCACATCATCTGCTTGCACTTGACGTAGTTCTTGGAGCCGCCGCCCTCGATGATGTAGCTGGCCAGCGTGAACGGCGCGCCGGAGAAGCCGATGAGCGGCACCCGGCCGTCGAGTTCGCGCCGCACCAGGCGCACCGCCTCGAGGACATACGGGACGTCCTCCTCGGGCTCGATGACGCGCAGCCGCTCCACGTCCGCCATGGTGCGCACCGGGTTGTGGATCACCGGGCCCTCGTCCTTGGCGAACTCCAGCGTGATCCCCATGCCCTCCAGCGGCAGGAGGATGTCGGCGAAGAGGATGGCGGCGTCGACGCCCAGCTTCTCGACCGGCTGCAGGGTGACCTCCGCCGCCAGCTCCGGCGTCTTGCACATTGTTAAAAAGGAATACTTGCTGCGGATCGCCATGTATTCTTTCATATAGCGGCCGGCCTGGCGCATCAGCCACACCGGCGTGCAGTCGACCTCTTGGCGCCTGCAGGCGCGCAGAAACCGCTCCGACCTCAAGCCCTTTCCCCATTTCTGCACGAATTTTGCTGCCGAATAAGATAATCGTAATTCATCGGCCGGGGGGTTTTCAAATCAGAGGTGAGGGGCGGCTCCGTAGGGGAGATAGGCTTTTGAGCAATAGGGTGGCGCCCAGGCCTTCTACTCCTCAACCTGTTCGTTCATGAACTCGGAAAAGGGATCGCACCAATTCCCTCAAATCACCGACTTGCTGGAGGGAACGATAAACCCGTCGCGGATCTATGATCACATAACCGTGGACGAGGATGTTGCGGAATCTGGCCATAGCGGCTAGGCGCTGGGCAAGCTCATCCGGGATGACCCCTTCCTTGGCCAGGAGTAAGAAGACCTCCCGGTAGCTGTTGGGTGCCGGGGAACTGCTGCAGACGGCGCAGGCGTTTTTCTAGCTCTTCGCTGAGGCGCCGGATCGTGTCCCGGTCAACGACCATACCGGCCCTCCTTAACTCGTTGTGCGAGATAACGGAAGAAGAGGTCGCGCATGGGTTGTTGATCAAGGAACAGGTTCACCGTGCGGACCCGGAAGCGGACCAGGCTCAGCGGGTCCCGGCAGGAGAGCAGCTTGCCCTCCCTCAGCACCCGGCAGGCGAGTTCCGGGGGAGCCTCGTTCAGGATTACCAGATCGACCTTGTCGGTCTCCAGCGCGTCGATGGCCTCGTCTAGCAGGGCGAGCTTTTTCCCCCATAAGCCAGCAGGGCCGGCGACGTCCGGTGCGAGGAACACCGCCAGGTCGAAATCGCTCTGCGGGGAAACGCGCCCGGTGGCCCGGGAGCCGAACAGGAAGGAGAATACGATCTCCGGATCGGCCGCGAACCGTTCCGCCACCTTGGCCAAGCGGGCATTGACCGGTCGTCCCTTCGGATCGCACGTCGTCACAGGCAATCCTCCACCGAAAGTACACCATTTTGGCCCAACAGGACCAACGACAGGGGTTTGACAGCATCTTCTTGGTATAATGGCGTCGAGTCGGAAGCTGGATATCAAGTCAATCTCCCGGCGAATGCCGGTCAGATCGCCGATGGCGATCTCCTTGACCCCGCGCCGGACGCACTCGCGGATGAAGTGGGCGGTGACCGCCA
>JBBITQ010000186.1:0-3313 GCA_037440685.1 Clostridiales bacterium | reverse complement strand
GCCCAGACGGACCTTGCCGATCTGCACCTCCGGGACATACACCTTCAGGTACAGACGGTCGAGATCCACGAGTTCGAGAAGCGGCGCTCCTGCGGCCACGACTTCTCCAGCATCGATCATGCGCGTCGTGATTGTCCCGCTTGTAGGCGCGAGAACCGTCAGATCCGCCAGCACGCTCTCGGCTTCAGTCAAGGCCGCTTCCGCCCGGTCACGCTCGCGTTCCAGCGCCGCCACCTCCGCCTCCACGCGGGCCCGCGCCTCCCGCGCCTAGCGGAGCTGCTCCTCGAGTCGCTCCAGCCGGACCAGGGCCTCGCCAGCATCGGGCGGCGCCCCCGCCCACTCGGCCAGCCCCTCTTCCAGCTCCCGGCGCCGCGCCGCGGCCTCCCGCTCCAGGCCCTCGGCCTCCTGGCAGGCCCGCTCCCACTGGGCCTCCTGCCGGATCGCCCCCCGCCAGCGCTCCACGAGGGTCCGCCACCGGTCCCAGCCGCGGAGCAGGGCTTCCCGCCCCCGCAGGGCCGCCACAGCCGCCTCCCGCTCCGCTTCCGCCCGGGCCAGGTCCTCCTGGAGCGACTGGAGGGAATCGACGGCGTCCCTGCTCGCGCGCATCCGCTCCTCCAGTTCCCGCCTCTTGTCCTCCAGGACCTCCAGCTCGCCCGGCGTGGTCCCGTTCCGCGCGGTCACGCCGAGGTCGCCGGTGCGCAGCGTGAGCCGCCTCAGGTCCTCGCGCAGGCGCTCCAGCGCCGCCTGGAACCCGCCGCCGGCACCGGAGAGGAGCTGCTGCACCTCCGCGCCCATCCCCTCCGCCCTGGGCAGGGGCTGGGAGACGCAGAAGGTCGCCTCGAACAGGGAGCGGGAGTCCAAGCCCAGGAGGGAGCGGATCCGTTCCTCGTAGGCGCGGTTCGGCCGTCGCGCGTTCGGGTTGTGGGTGCCGCCGGCCTCCTCCACCCAGCCGTCGCCATCCCGGCGCAGGAGGCGGACGCGATGGCTACCGAAGTCCCGCCTGATCAGGTAGGGGACGCCGTCGGCGGCGAACTCCACCTCCCCCTCGAACCGGGACGGATCCTCCCAACTGCGGAAGCGGCCCTGGCAGAAGGCGGCCGGGTCGCTCCCGGCCGGCAGGCCGAAGATCACGGCCATGAGCCCGTTGACCAGCGTGGACTTACCGCTCTCGTTCCCCGCCACCAGCACGTTGACGCCCTCGTCCAGCTCGAGGGTGACGCCGTCGCGGTAGCGGCCGAAGCCCCGGAGGGCCAGCCGCCGCAAGACCACCCGGCTCACGCGCCGCCACCCCCCCGCAGGGCGGCGAGGCCGTGGCGCAGGGCCTGCCGCAGGACCCGGCGCTCGCGCTCGTCGGCGGCAGCCTCCATGGCCCGCAGCATCCGCCGCACGAACTCCCCGCGGATGGTGGGCTCGCCCGCGAGGCGCTCCACCACGTGGGGGGGCGCGGCGTCCGTCTCGTCCACCACCTCCAGGTGGTAGAACCGGTCCGCCAGCGCCGCCTCGAGCTCCGCGGCGTCGACCGGGAAAGGCGGCGCCCCCCGCAGCCGCACCTGTTGGATCGCCCGACCGTCGCCGCCCTCGGCTAGGGCGGCGGCGAGCTCCGCCGCGGTCTCGAACGCCCCGGCGTCGATGTCGACGACGCGGATCGGCCGCACGTCCATAGGCACCCGCCGCACCGCAACCCCGCCTTCGCCGACCTCGGCGACCGTCAGGAACCCCACGCCGGGGTCGCTCCAGCCCTTGCCCTCCACCGCCCCGGGGTAGACAGCGCGGCCCGCCCCCACCGGGCGCACCTGGTGCTGATGGATGTGCCCGAGGGCGACGTAGTGGTAAGCGGCGCGGGCAAGCCCCGCCGCGTCGATGGGCAGGCTGCGCTCGCCGGCGTTCCAGTCCAGCGCGCCGTGCAGGACCGCGACGTGCACGCCGGGGTCGGCACCGCGAGGGAACTCGGCCAAGGGCCTCTCCACCCGCGTGACCCCTCCGGTGTAGGCCATGGCATAGATGTGACAGGGAATCCCGCCCACCTCCAGCGTGGCGACGCGCGCGGGCATCGGGTTCTGCACGAGGATGCCGGGCCAGTCGGCCGCGCGCTGGCGGTAGACGGAGTCGTGGTAGGTGATCTCGTCGTGGTTGCCTGGCACCGTGACCACGGCGATGCCGGCCGCCGTGAGGCGGGCGAGCTGGCGGATCGCCCCCGCGACCAGGGCCGGGTCGGGCCGGTGGCTCTCGAAGAGGTCGCCGGCGATGACGACCAGCCCGATGCCGTTTCCCGGGTCGAGGGCAAAGTCGACGGCGCGCTCGAGCAACCGGTCCCGCTCGGCGCGGCGCGCGTCAGCCCGCGGGCCGAGGAAGGCAGGCGTCCAGCCCAGGTGCAGGTCGGCCAGGTGCAGGATGCGGATCAAGCCGGGGCGCTCCCCCATCGCGAGAAGGGTCTCCCGACCTATTCGCCCCCCGAGACCGCCTTCCCTCCTGCCCTGCGCTCATCAGGAGAACCGCTGCTTCTCCTCCTTGAGCCGGCTGGGACGGGTCTCCTCCCCGCGGCGCCGTCCCGGCTCCAACTCGCTCCGGTGCTGGAACGGCGCCGGTTCATCCGCCGCCGCGCGCCCGGCCTGCGGCGGCCAGGGTGCCCCGTCCGTGGCGCTCCGACCGTCTGGGCCGCCCTCTCTGGCTCCCTGCTTCCCTGCGGCGAGGCGCTCGCTGATCGCCGCTAGGAGGCCGTAGCTCCCCGCACCCAGGAGCCGTCCCCGGGCGACCTCCCGCCGCCACCGCCTTCCCAGGCCCATACCGCTCACCTGCCCCGTCGTCTTCAACCTTAAGATGCCTGGAACGGCGGCTCCCTATCAGCGGCCGAGGCGGTGGCAGACGGCGCGGTGAGCGCAGCGGAAGCACTGCCTTCCGGGACGGGGGTCGTAGCGGCCGTCGGCACGCGCCCGCGCCAGCTCCGCCAGCACCGCGCCCAGCGCGGCCCGCGCCCCCGCGACGTCGTCGGCGGGTAGGTCGTAGACCGTTCCAGGCTCGAGGAAGAACAGGGTGCAGCGCTCGACCCTCCAGCCGAAGACGTCCTCCGCCGCGACGGCGTACGCCTGCATCTGCAGGGCGTAGTCGCGGGCCGCCGCGCCGGCGCCGTCCCCGGCCTCAGTCTTGAAGTCCAGGAGGCACGCGCTCTGGCCGCGACCCCAGACCTTGTCCATCTGCCCCCGCAGCACGCACCCTGCGATGGCGAGGGAGAAGGGCAGCTCGCTCTCGGCCCACTCGGCCGCCACCAGGTCGGCGTAGAGCGGATCCTCGAGATTGACGATCGACTTGCTCACCA
>JBBITQ010000185.1:267-3339 GCA_037440685.1 Clostridiales bacterium | reverse complement strand
CGGACCTTGCCCACCCGCCGCGTCGGCAGGATGAAGAAGGGGAGGACGCCCACCGAGACCAGGGCCAGCTTCCAGTTCAGCGAGAACAGGAGGAAAACGGTGGAGGCCACCGTGGCCAGGTTGGTCACCGTGGCCACGAGGGTGTTGGTGACCACCTGCTGGACGCCGTTCACGTCGTTCGTGACACGGGACATGATCTCGCCCGTCTTGGTCTCGGTGAAGAAGCGGAGCGAGAGGGACTGCAGGTGCGCGTACATCTGGTTGCGCAGGTCGAACATCACGCGCTGGCCGACGAGGTTGCTCAGGTAGTTCTGCCCCACCGACACCAGCCCGCCGGCCAGGGCGGCCAGGATCATGCCCCCCACCAGTTCCCAGAGCAATAGGACGTCGCGCCGGGGAATGGCAACGTCGAGCACCGTCCGGATGAGCATGGGCGGGATGAGGCCCAGGAGGGCGCCAGCGCTCACCGCCACGAGGATGAGGGCGGCGTGCCCGGCGTACGGCCGGAAATAGCCGATGATCCGGAGTAAGACCGCCTTGTCCAACGGCTGGCGCGGCGCGTCACCGTAATTCAAGTGGTGGATGTGCCCGCCCCCGTGGCCGCCTATCATCAGGTTCAAACCGCCGCCGACCCCCGTGCCACCCCCGTGCCACGCCCGTCGCGCCCTCCGGCGCTAGGGTTACGGCCCCAAGGATATTTGCACTATTTTTGCAGTATAATTATATTATATCCTTCGACGCCGCCAGAGCGGGAAAGGATGGTCTCCCTTGGCCGCACTTGACCTCGCCGTCGCCGCCTTCATTATAAACCTGCCGCTCGGCATGTGGCGGCGGGCGGTCCCGAAGTTCTCCTGGCGCTGGTACTTGGCAGTGCACCTGTCAGTTCCGGTGCTCGTCTACCTGCGGTACCGCCTCGGCCTCCCGGCCGCGTACATCCCGCTCACCCTGGCAGCTGCCGTGTGCGGCCAGTTCGCCGGCGGCCGCCTCCTCTCTCCGCCCGGCCCGGTCGGCGACCCGGGCGCCGCTTCCCGGGACAGCGGCTAACCCTGGCAAGGGCGCTACACCCAGGGCGCGCGGCGCAAAGCCCCGAGCGCAAAAGAATAGGGGACCGCGTACGCGGCCCCCTCGCCCCTCCGTCTCGCCGGCGCCCGACCGCCTTTTGCCGCGCTCCTACCTCTTTTCAAAGCGGTCGATGTCCTTGGCGCCGTTCTGCTTCAGGATCTCCTTGGCCCGGTCGGCCTTCCCGTCGGCGTCCACCACGGCCAGGAAGCGCCCTTCGCGCACCCGCTGCTCGAGCTCCCGGCCCCGCGGCTGCGGGATACCCCAGTCCACCAGAGCCCCCGCCACGCCGCCCGTGGCGGCCCCGCCCAGGGCGGTGGCCAGCGGCCCCATCGCCACGAGGGGACCGATGCCGGGGATGGTCAGGGCGCCTGCCGCCGCGAGGAGCCCCGCCCCCGCGCCAATGCCCGCACCCCAAGCGGTGCCGCGGCCCACGCCCCCATCGCCTGCACCGGCCCCGGCCCTACCATCCTTGCCGACCACGGAGATCTCCGTGTCCCTGAACCCTTCCCGCTTCAGGGCGTCGATGGCCTTCTCCGCCTGCGCCCGCTCATCGAACACGCCTACAACCGCAGTCTTTGCCATGGGCCACACCTCCGGGCATAGTGTGGCCCCGTCCGCAGCGACCATTCGTGGCAAAAGGAAGGAACGCTCACCAGCGTTCGGGCGACTCGGCGCGCCGCGGCAGCCGCGCCGCAGAGAACTCGATGATCAGCACCTCCGGCCCCAGGCGCCGCACCGCCGACCACGGCACCGTCATCTGGCGTCGCAGGCCTACCAGCGCCCCCAGCCACGACCCAAGCCAGCCGGGGCTGTGCACCACCATGCCCTCGATGGCGCCCGTCGCGGGGTCGAAGACCAGGTCGGCGTCGCCGACGCGGCCCAGCCGCGAACCGTCCATGACGTTGACGATGTCCTTGTGGCCGAGATGGCTCCATCGCACGGGAGGTCACCCCTGCCATCCTATGAGCGGCACGCCCTGCCTATGACCCAGTCCACCCGACACCGTGTCCCCCGGGCATCGCGATTCCTTGACGATCGATTCCACCCCAGCGAAATGCTCCAGACCTCCGAGCTCGCCTCCAAGAGCTTCACCGACCTGGAGAAGGCCCTCCACGAGCACCTCAAGTTGCTGATCACGCATCATGCCCGCCCGGCCCGTACCCCGTCCCGCCCCCTACGCCCGGCCCGACATGCGCATCATCTATCGCATCCATGGGCAGGAGGTTCAGGTCCTGGCTGCTGGCCAGCATCTCCCCGGCCACCCCGACGACGTCTATGCTGTAGGCGAAGCCCGGTCGCCGGAAAACCGCTAAACAGCCCGGGCCGACGACCGGGCAACCATTCGGCCCAGATCGGAGCTGGCGCCGCTTCAGACGAAGTCCAGCTCCGGCGCCGCGGGAACGAGGCCCCGTTCCCGGCCCCGCGCCAGGAACAGGGCGATGGCCTCCCGCCCCTCGGCCCCCATGTCCACCGTGCGCTCGTTGACGTACATCCCCACGAAACGGTCGGCCAGGGCGCGGTCCAGCCCGCGCGCGTACCGCATGGCATGCTCCAGGGCCTCCTCCCGGTGCTCCAGGGCGAACTCGATGCTCTCCCGCAAGAGCGCCGCGACCCGCCCCATGGCGGCCCGGCCCAGGTCCCGGCGCACCGCGTTCACCCCAAGCGGCAGCGGCAGCCCGGTCTCCTCGCGCCACCAAGCCCCGAGATCGGCCACGCGGTGCAAGCCCTCCTCGCCGTGCGTGAGCTGCCCCTCGTGGATGAGGAGGCCGGCGTCCACCCGGCCCGCCTTCACCGCGTCCGTGATCCGGTCAAAGGGCGTGTACACGGGCTCGAAGGAGGAGAGGAACAGCCCCAGGGCGAGCGTCGCCGAGGTGAACCGGCCCGGAACGGCGATGCGCCTTCCCGCCAGACGCTCGGGCTCCACCGGATCGCGCGCCACGAGCACGGGCCCGTACCCCTCGCCCATGCTGGCCCCGCAGGGGGTGAGAGCGTAATGGTCGGCCACTTAGG
>JBBITQ010000185.1:0-227 GCA_037440685.1 Clostridiales bacterium | reverse complement strand
CGCCCCTCCATCGCCCACTGGTTCAGCGTCTCGATGTCCCGGAGGATGTGCTCGAAGCGCCAGTCGCCCGTGTCGACGCGGCCCGAGGCCAGGCCGTAGAACATGAAGGCGTCGTCGGCGTCCGGACTGTGACCCACCTTCAGCACCCGAGGCTCCATGATCGGAAACCGCACCTCCCGCCGCACCCGCGTGATCAGAACCCGGCCGTCCGCTCCGGCACGCCGGGT
>JBBITQ010000184.1:0-3396 GCA_037440685.1 Clostridiales bacterium | reverse complement strand
ATGATCAGTTGGCTCAGCTTTACCTCTCCATGGGCCGCTATGACGATGCCATCAAGGAGCTCGACCACATCCTGAAGAAGATCGACCCCACCCTGGCCGACGTCTACGAGTTGCGCGGCCTGGCTTATGAGAAGAAGGGGGACAGGAGCAAGGCCATGGATGATTACCTGAAGGCCTTGAGCTACGATCCCTCGCGCCAGGAAGCCCGCAAGGGGCTGCGGCGCCTGGGCGGGAGCGAACCGGCTGAGAAGGGAGTGGCCGGGCGATGACGAACCCGGGTCTGCAGGGAGCGCCCCGGAAGGGGGTCAGCCTGCTCCTTGTCATAAACATCTCTCTTCTTGTGGCACTGGGCGTGGCCGGCTATTTCGTCTATTATTACGTTCGGCAGCGCCCTCCCGCGCCGGTGCAGGCGGTGTTCACCAGCGTGGCCAGGGTTTCCAACCTGCCTCCCTCGTGGCGGCGGGACATCTACGGTCCGGAGAGTTCGCCCCTCAACAGCCCGATGGGCGTCAGCGTGGCCCCCGACGGCACACTGTATGTGGCCGACACGGGGAACGCGCGCATTCAGGTCTTCGCCCCCGACGGGAAGTGGCTGCGCCGCTTTGGCGAGCCGGGTGGATCGGCGGGCAAATTGTTCTATCCGATCGACGTGCTGGTCCGGAACGGCAAGGTCTACGTGGCGGATATGAAGAACATGCGTATCGACGTGTTCACGCTGCAGGGCGAGTACGTGGGCACCATCCCCGACGCCCAGAGGCACAAGGACCTGAAGGTGGCTCCCCTGGCCCTGGCTCAGGATGGGGCCGGCAACATGTACGTCACGACGCTCGCGCATGAAGTCCTCGTCTTCGGTCCGGATGACAGGCTCCTGCGGCGGATCGGCCGCGCCGGCACCGCGGATGGGGAGTTGCAGTATCCGAACGGCGTGGCCATCGACCGGCAGGGCAACGTGTGGGTGGCGGACTCCAATAACTCGCGGGTCCAGGTCTTCGATCCGCAGGGAAAGTTCCTTAGGAAGACGATGGAATTCGCTACGCCGCGCGGCATGGCGCTCTACGAGGACAAGGTGCTGGTCGTGGACGTCTTGCAGCACACGGTGCATGCCCTGAACCTGGAGGGACGGCGGCTGTTCACGTTCGGTACCAGGGGGATGGGTGATGGGCAGTTCAACTTCCCAAACGATGTGGCCGTAGACCCCGGCACGGGCCGGATTTACGTGGTTGACCGCGAGAACAACCGCGTCTCGGTCTGGGCCTACTGAGGCCGGTTGGCGGACTGCTGCGCGTTCTAGGCAAGTGGCGGGGGAGGCAACGGTTTGAGCGTGACCCGAGCCGGGATTCCCGAGTCAGAGGGTTTGGCCGAAAAGGGAATCCCCTTGGCGCTCGCCATGGGCATTTTTTTAGCGGTCGTCCTGGGGGTGACCGCGTTCGGCATGGCGATCGGCTACCGTTTCTTCTGGGGCCATGAGACGGCAAGACCGGACGTGATGCGGACGCGGTGGGAGGCGGTCATCCGCGCGCCGCGCGACGCCCTCGGGTGGACCGAGCTCGGCGTGGCCCTATATGAACGGGAGAACCTCACCCAGGCCGAGAAGAACCTCCTGAAGGCGCTGGAGCTGGATCCGGCGGCCGCGCGCGCCGCGTATTACCTGGGCATGGTTTACCTTAAGGAAGAGAAATATGACGATGCCATACGGGTCCTGAGGGAGATCACCCGCCGTGACGCGGCGAATCCGCTGGCTTTCATGCAGTTGGCCAAGGCTTACATCGGCAAGAAGGACTATCAGCAGGCGCTGGAGATGCTCGATTACCTCGTCCAGTACGTGGACCCGTACTTCATCCCCGCCCATTACGAGCGCGGCCAGGTGCTGGAGATGATGGGTCGGCGCCAGGACGCCATCGCCGCCTACCGGCGCGTGGAGGCCATGGACCCGGAGTTCCTGCCAGCCGCGGAAGCCCTACGCCGCCTCGGCGCCCCTCTCAGCCGGTTCCCCTGGGAATAGGGGAAGGCGCATACTAACTATTCATATGCTTGACGCGTTTCCTCCATGCGCCCTATAATCTACCCAGAATTGGTTTTTTTGTGCTAGCCCGAAATGCCTCTTGTGAGATGCATATGAACACCTCAGGCGGTAGCGGAATGTGTTGAGCGCATTCCGTTAAATCACTTTGCGCGGGGAAGGAGGGGAGAGGCTTAATGCGCAACATCCGCACAGACAATCGCTCCAAGGGGGGATCAGCGATCAAGCTGCGTACTCTGCTGGGCCTGGGCTTGGCGGCCGTGGTCGTCTTGGCCATCGCCGGCTCCGCCCTTGCGGCGCCGGGTGCCAATGCCGTGAAGCCCAGGACCCAATCACGGAGCGGCCGGGTCGACGTCTTCTTCGAGCCGGTCAGTGGGAAGTCCCACTACGCCGTGTACAGGCACTCCCGCCAGGACAGCTCGAACCTGGACTTCCAGAAGCTCGGGGTGGCCAGCCTGAGCGGCAGCAGCAGCACCAACGATCTGAGCTGCAGCTTCTCATCCTCGGTTGGGAACAGCGTCTACTGCCAGATCGTCCAGCCCGACATCAACAGCCCGGCTTACGTGGTGGTAACGGATACATCGGTGCAGGACTATCGCGAGTATTACTATCTGGTAGCGACCGATGCGAACGATAGTCCCAACCCCGCGTACAGCGGCAACCCGGAGGACTACATCATCGTGAGCGCGTTCCCGCCCAACCAGACGCGCCACGGCAGCTACACCGAGTTCACCGGTGCGTGCACCGGGTGCCACGGGTTGCACAGTGCCCAGTCCAGCCAGAAACTGCTGAAGGGGCCGACGGCGACCGACCTCTGCGCTACCTGCCACGACGGTTCCGTGTCGAAATACGACGAGGTGCGCGGCCGCGTGTTCATGGGCAGCAGCTACCACGCGCCCGCCCCGGCGGGGCCGTTTGGCAATCAGCTTCAAGATTCTTTGCATCCGGGTTATGGGCTGGACGGGCAGCTGGCGCCCACCCCGCCGTCGCCCGACTGGGCCAGCTCGGTCCACAACGTGTTCCGGCAGAGCGGGCCGGTTTACGCGTATGTGTACCAGGCGCCCGGCAGCGGCTTCTGCTATGACGTCTACGATAGTTCGAAGTGCAAGAAGGCGGATTATGTCGCCTCCTCCGGATCAGGCACCGACCTGTCGCCCATCGGCTGGAACAACCTCTTGAGCTGCGTGTCGTGCCACGAGCCGCACAACAAGTTCGACAACTTCCGCTTGCTGCGGACCGACATCAACGACACGAGGAATGGCGACTCCGGGCCTTCCGCGCTGGTGACCAGCGTTTCCGGTAATGTGCTGGGCGTCGATTCCGTCGATGGCTTCAACGCGGGTGGGGAGTACGGCACCGACTGGGAGGTGCTGATC
>JBBITQ010000183.1:0-3447 GCA_037440685.1 Clostridiales bacterium | reverse complement strand
TCTCCACCATGGCCTGGGAGGGGCTGTGGACGCGGAAGCAGCGCTTCATGCACATGCTGGCCGCGCGCGGGCACCGGGTGCTCTACGTCGAACCGGTGACCCAGCCCCTGGCCCGCTTCGTGGGCAAGGACCAGGTGCGCGCGGGCTGGCGCGCCCGCCTGGCGCAGCCCGACCCGCGGCGGGAGCTCTACGTCCTGACCCCGCCCTTCGGCCTCCCCTACGCCGCCCGGCATCCCCTGCCGTTCGCCTGGAACCGCCAGCTCATGCAGGCCGCGGCCGCCCGCGCCGCCCGCCGGCTCGGCCTCGGCCCCGACGCCCTGGTCTGGACGTATCTCCCCTGGAACCCGGACCGGCTCCGTCCCCGTCACCTGGTCTACGACTGCGTGGACGAGCACGCCGCCTACCCGGGCGTGAACGCGGCCATGATCCGGGCGGCGGAGGGGGAACTCCTGGAACGGGCCGACCTGGTGTTCGTCACGGCGGAGGGGCTGAGGGAGGAGCGGGAGGGGCGCGCCCGCCGTTGCGTCTACCTCCCCAACGGCGTGGACGTCGGCGCCTTCGCGCCCCCGGCTCCGGACCCCGTCCCCGCCGAGCTTGCCGGGCTGCCGCGGCCCATCGCCGGCTACGTGGGCGCCATCTACGCCTGGATCGACATCGACCTCCTGGCCGCCGTGGCCCGGGCCCGTCCCCACTGGTCCTTCGTCCTCATCGGGCCGACCGACCAGGACCTTAGCCCGCTCCTCGCCTGCGGGAACGTGCGCCACCTCGGACCCCGCCCGCGGGACCGGGTACCCGCGTACGTCCGGCACTTCGACGTGGGGCTGAACCCCTTCCGCCTCACGGAGCTCGCCCGCCACGTCAACCCGCTCAAGGTCTACGAGTACCTGGCGGCCGGGATCCCGGTCGTCTCCACCGACATGCCGGAGGTGCAGCGCCTGGGGGACGTGGTGCGCATCGCGTCCGACGCCACGGGGTTCGCGGCCGCCCTGGACGCGGCCGCGGCGGAGCGGCACGACCCGGACCGCGTCGCCGCCCGCCAGGCCGTGGCCTGGCAGCACGACTGGAGCGTGCTCTTCCAGCGCGCCCTGGACGCCGTGGCCGCCGCGACCGGGATCGCCCTCTGAGGCAGGCGCGGACCCGCAGCGGGACGGCGGCGCGGCGGCGTCAGCAGCCGCCGCCCTCGCCCTTGACCACCGCCAGGGGACGGAGCCGCGCCACCTTCCGCACCAGTCCGATGGCAGCCAGGGTCTCCACCACCTCGTCCACGTCCTTGTACGCCTGGGGAGCCTCGTCCAGGAGGCGGCGGGGGTCGCGCGCCAGGCACACCACCTCCCCCAGCCCCTCGCGGAACTGGCGGACGTCCAGCGCCTGCCGCGCCCCCTTCCGGGACATGACCCGGCCTGCGCCGTGGTTCACCGAGAAGAGCGTCTCGCGGGCCGCCGGGGTGGCCACCAGCACCCACGAGGCGGTGCCCATGGTCCCGGGCGCCAGGACCGGGTGGCCCGTGGCGCGGTAGCGGGGCGGGTTGTCCGGGTGACCCGCCGGCAGGGCCCGCGTCGCCCCCTTGCGGTGCACCAGCAGCCGGCGGCCGTCCACGTCCTCGAACCGGGCCAGGTTGTGGGCCAGGTCGTAAACCAGGTGCAGCCCCAGCCGGCGCGGATCGGCGCCCAGCACGCGGCCGAAGGCCTCGCGCACGTCGTGGGCGAGGAGCTGCCGGTTGGCGAAGGCGTAGTTGGCGGCGGCAGCCATCGCTTGCAGGTAGCGCTGCCCGTGCGAGGAAGAAACGGGCACCGCCGCCAGGCCGCGGGCCGGCAGCTCCACCCCGTAGCCCGGCGCCCGCTCCACCATCTCTTCCGTGTAGTCGGTGCACACCTGGTGACCCAGGCCGCGGGAACCGGAGTGGATGAGCACGGTGACCTGCCCCTCCGCAAGCCCGAAGGCGCGGGCCGCGTCGGCGTCGTGGATCTCGTCCACGCAACCCACCTCGATGAAGTGGTTGCCCCCGCCCACCGTGCCCAACTGGTCCTGCCGGTCGCGGCAGCCGGGCGTGAGGGCGGCCGGGTCCGCCCCCTCCAGGCGCCCGCCGCTCTCCATCGCCTCCAGGTCTTCCGGCCAGCCGTAGCCCCGCTCCACCAGCGCCCGCGCGCCCCGCCGCAGGGCGTCCTCCACGGCGCGGGCGTCCAGCTCCCGGTGGGCCGTGGACTGCCCCACGCCCGCGGGGATGCGGTCCGCCACCTCCCGGGCGAGGCGCTCCAGCTTCTCGCGCGGGATGTCCCGCGCTCGGAGGTCGCTGCGCAGGAGGCGCACGCCGCAGTTGATGTCCATCCCCACCGCCCCGGCCGAGACGACCCCGGCGCGCGGGTCGACCGCCAGGACCCCGCCGATGGGCAGGCCGAAGCCCACGTGGATGTCGGGCATGCCCAGCACCGCCACGGCCCCGGGGAGCTCGGCCGCCTGGCGCAACTGCTCAAGCGAGCCGTCGTCGCCCAGCGCCTCGCGGAGCCGCGGGCTCAGGTAGACGCGGGCCTCGCAGCGCATGCGCCCCGTGCGCTCCAGGCGGTACCGGTTCGGCTTATCAGCGCGCAGCACGACTCCTCACCCCTCCTATGACGCCCCGTTCGGCCAGGTAGCCCGCCAGCCGCCGCAGGGCCTCCTCGATGTCCGCCAGGGAGGCGGCGTACGACAAGCGGAGGTACCCCTCCCCGCCGGGCCCGAAGTCCACCCCCGGCGTCACCGCCACGCCGGCGCGTTCCAGGATGTCCATCGCCAGCCGGTACACCGGGCTCGCCGCCAGGGCCGCCCCCTCGCCGGCGGCCGGGGACCCGGATGAAGCGGCCGCCGCCGGCGCGTTCCACGCCAGCCGCTCCAAAAGCGGCCGCACGTCGACCAGGACGTAGAACGCCCCCTCCGGCACGTACCCGGCGGGGAGCCCGATGCGCTCCAGCCCGGCGAGGAGGGCGTCGCGCCGGCGGCGGTAGGTGTCCACCATCTCCGCGACCGCCGCGTCCACTTCGGCGCGCCGGTCGGTCAGGGCCGCCAGGGCCGCCCGCTGGGCCGGCGCCGGGGCGCATATGTAAAGGTTCTGCTGCAGCTTCTGGACCGGGCGCACGAACTCCTCCGGCACGATGCAGTAGCCCAGCCGCCACCCGGTCATGGCGTAGAGTTTCGAGAACCCGTTGATGACGAACGCGCGGTCGGTGAACTCCAGTGCCGACGGGCACTCCGCGCCGTACACCAGCCCGTGGTAGATCTCGTCGGATATGATCCACGGCAGCCGCTGGCCACCGGCCGCCGCCTCTCGTTGCGATCCCGCCGCTCCGGCCAGCGCGGCCACGATCCCCCGCCAATCCCCTCGCCCGATGACCGTACCGGTGGGATTCCCCGGGGAATTGAGGATGACCGCCCGCGTGGCGGGACGCAACGCCCCGGCCAGCCCGCCCGGCTTGA
>JBBITQ010000182.1:328-3451 GCA_037440685.1 Clostridiales bacterium | reverse complement strand
GTTGTCTAGACCCGCCCCCAGGCGCCCGACGGCGCGCAGGCGCGGGGCGGCGTCCAGCAGCGCCGCGTCCACCCGGGTGCGGTTGCGCACGATGAGGGCCGCCGCTCCGCCCAGGCGTCGCGCCAGCCGGGCCGGCGCGCGGAAGAGATCGGGGTCGTAGACCACCTCCACGCCGGCGCGGCGCAGGAGGCTCAGCCCCTCCTCCCACATCAGCTCGGCCACCACGACCGAATCCACGGCGGTTATCTCCCCCCCTGAGCCGGGGAGCGGCCAGGTGCTGCCGGGGTTTCCAGGACGGCTTCCCGGCCGGCGGGCCCTAGCGGCGGAACCAGCGGCGGAAGGCGTATTTCGTCGTCTCCCCGTTCAGGATGGCGATGGCGTCCAGGAGCGGGATCCCCTTGGGGCACATCTGCACGCAGTTCTGGGCGTTGCCGCAATTGGTTATGCCGTCGTCGCCCATGATGGCCTCCAGGCGCTCGTCCCGGTTCAGGTTCCCCGTCGGGTGCATGTTGTGGTACAGGACCTGGCCCAGGGGCTGGGCGCCGATGAAACGGCCATCCTTGTTGAAATTCGGGCAGACCTCGAGGCAGACCCCGCAGGTGATGCACTTGGAGAGCTCGTAGCGGAGCTGCTGCTCCTTCTCCGCGTAACGCGGGCCGGGGCCCAGATCATGGGTGCCGTCGATGGGGATCCAGGCCTTGACCTTCTTCAGGTTCTCGAACATCAAGCCGCGGTCCACCACCAGGTCGCGCACCACGGGGAACGACGTGAACGGTTCCAGCACGATGGGCTGGCGAAGCATGTCTACGAGCGCGGAGCAGGCCTGGCGCGCCCGGCCGTTGATCAGCATGCTGCAGGCGCCGCAGACCTCCTCCAGGCAACTGGACTCCCAGGCCACGGGCGCCGTCTTCTCCCCCCTGGCATTCACCGGATTCCGGCGGATGGCCATCAGGCAACTGATGACGTTCATGCCCGGCTGGTACGGGACCTCGAAGTCCTCCCAGTACGGGCGCGCTTCGGGTCCCGCCTGCCTCCTGATCTTCAGCCTCACGGTGCGCCCCTCCGCTCCCCGGGGCGCGGTGCCACGTGCCATGCCTGCCGCTCCTCTTCCGCTATTCATATCGCCGCGGCCGCGGCGGTATGAGCGAGACGTCCACCGGCTCGTAGCGCAGGCGCGGGCCGTCCGGGGTCCATTCCGCCAGCGTCGTCTTCAGCCAGTTGGCGTCGTCCCGCTCCGGGAACTCCGGCTTGTAATGGGCGCCGCGGCTCTCGTCGCGCGCCAGCGCCCCCGCCACGATGGCGCGGGCGAGCTGCAGCATGTTGTAAAGGTGACCGATGAAGGTCACTGTCTGATTCGTCCAGCGCTGGCCGTCGGGGTTGCCGATGCGCTCCCAGCGGGCGAGCAGCTCCTCGAGCTTCTCCGCCGTGGCCTTGAGCCTGGCGTTGTACCGGATCACGGTCACGTTGGCGGTCATCCACTCGCCCAGTTCCTCGTGGATGGCGAAGGGGTTCTCCTGGCCGTCCATCCGGAGGATGCGCTCGAAACGCTCTTCCTGGCGCTGCCGCTCCGCCTCGAACAGCCTGGCGGGGACGTCGGCCGCCGTCCTGCCGAGCCCCGAGACGTAGCGGGCCACCGCCGGCCCGGCCACCATGCCGTCGTAGACGCAGGACAGCAGGGAGTTGGCGCCCAGCCGGTTGGCGCCGTGGTACTGGTAGTTGCACTCCCCGGCCGCGAAGAGGCCGGGGATGCTGGTCTGGTCGTCGTAGTCCACCCACAGGCCGCCCATGGTGTAGTGGACGGCGGGGAAGACCTTCATGGGCACCTTGCGCGGGTCGTCGCCCACGAACTTCTCGTAGATCTCCAGGACCCCGCCCAGCTTCCGGTCCAGGACCTCCCGCGGCAGGTGAGAGATGTCGAGGTACACCATGTTCTGGCCGTCGATGCCCAGGCCCATCTCCGTGCAGACCTTGAAGATCGCCCGCGTGGCGATGTCCCGGGGGACGAGGTTCCCGTAGGCCGGATACCATTCCTCGAGGAAATACCACGGCTTGCCGTCGCGGTACACCCACACCCGCCCGCCCTCGCCGCGGATGGACTCGGACATGAGGCGGAGCTTGTCCGGGCCGGGGATGGCGGTGGGGTGCACCTGGATCATCTCCGGGTTGGCGTACAGCGCGCCCTGCTGCCAGGCGGCGCTCTGGGCGCTGCCGTCGCAGATGAGGGAGTTGGTGCTGCGCCCGAAGATCATCCCGATGCCTCCGGTGGCCAGCACCACCGCGTCGCCGGGGAAGGCGCGGATCTCCATGCTGTGGAGGTCCTGGGCCACGATGCCGCGGCACACCCCTTCGTCGTCGCGGACGAGGGAGAGGAAGTCCCAGTTCTCGTACTTCTGTACTAGGCCGGCGACCTCCCAGCGCCGCACCTGCTCGTCCAGAGCATAGAGGAGCTGCTGGCCGGTGGTGGCGCCGGCGAAGGCCGTGCGGTGGAACTTGGTGCCGCCGAAGCGGCGGAAGTCGATGAGCCCCTCCGGAGTGCGGTTGAAGGGCACGCCCATGCGATCGAAGAGATAGATGATGCCCGGCGCCGCCTCGCACATCTTGAGCACCGGCGGCTGGTTGGCCAGGAAGTCGCCGCCGTAGACGGTGTCGTCGAAGTGCTGCCAGGGGGAGTCGCCCTCCCCCTTGGTGTTCACCGCCCCGTTGATGCCGCCCTGGGCGCAGACGGAGTGGGAGCGCTTGACGGGCACCAGGGAGAAGAGGAGGACCTCCAGCCCCGCCTCCGCCAGCTTGATGGTCGTCATCAGGCCGGCCAGCCCGCCGCCGACCACGATCACCTTGTTCTTCGGCACCGGAGCTCCCACCCCCCCTTCACAGCAGGAAGCCGCGCAGGGCGTTTACCCCCGCAGTGGCCAGCAGGATGAAGAACAGCGTGGCGGCCCGCGCCGCGATCCGCTGCGCGCGTGGCCCCACCAGGATGCCCCAGTTGACCCCGAAGAGCCAAAGGCCATTGGCAAGGTGCCAGGCGGCGGACACCACGCCGGCTACGTAGAAGCCCAGCGCCAGCGGGTTGGCGAGCTGGGCGGCCATGCGGTCGAAGCTGGCCGCGGGCGTTCCCAGGAGTTC
>JBBITQ010000182.1:0-314 GCA_037440685.1 Clostridiales bacterium | reverse complement strand
AGAGGCGCATGGTCGCCACGTGGTAGGCGATGAACGCCAGCGTCACGAGGCCGGTGACGCGCTGGAACCAGAAGTACCAGTTGCGGGCGAACGGGTAGCGGTCCAGGTTGTTCCTGGCCTCGAAGGTGATGACTACCCCGTAGAAGGCGTGGATCAGGAGCGGCAGGAAGATCACCAGCACCTCGATCGCCGGCAGGTACGGTATGGAGCGCATGGTGCGGATCAGGCGGTCGTAGGCGTCCGGGCCCCGCAGGGACAGGGAGTTTATGTAGATGTGCCAGGTCACGAAGACCCCGACCGGGACGACGCCGGTG
>JBBITQ010000181.1:0-3454 GCA_037440685.1 Clostridiales bacterium | reverse complement strand
CGTCACCGGCGCCGCCGGCAGGTCCAAGCGCGGCCTGATCACGTCCCTCTACGGCACCGTGCGCTTCTTCGGCGCCGCCCTCGGTCCCCCGGTCGCCGCCCGCGCCGCGGCCGCCGGGCAGGTGACGCTCGGGCTGGGCGGCGCCGCGATAGCGGCCGCGACGGCGGTGGGGGCCCTCCTCCTCATCCGCGCGCGGCACCCCGCCGCGTCCGCACTCCCGGCCGGTCAGCGCCGCGCGTCCTGGGCGTGCTCGAGGTAGGAGCACATCTTGACCGGCACGTTGGGCGTCTCCTTGAGGGCGACCGATATGGTCATCTCGCCGAAACGGGTGATGAGCGGGATCACCAGGCGCTGGAACGGCGTGGTGGCGATGATGGTCCCCCGCCCGATGAGGAGCGTAGGCGGCGTGATGGTGCAGGCGTACCCCGCCTCCTCCAAGAGCGCGCTCGCCCGCCCGGTGATCATGTTCCCCAGCTCGCCCATGGCGCTCTCCACGAGCTTGTCGAAGACGGCGATGCGCTGGCCCAGCATGGCGGAGGCCAACTGCTTGGCCGTCCGCTCCGAGGTTCCGTAGAGCACCGTCCCGCTCACCGCCCCCACCACCCCGACGATGGTGGTCACGTCGTCGGTGGTGTAGTGGGCTTCCTCCAGCCTGAGTTCCCCTTTGGTCAGGGGCGCGTGCGTCTCCGATTCCAGCACATAGTAAGCCGCCGCCACAAACGGGTTGATGAACTCCACTTTCATCTCAATGCCCCCCTCGGTCGCCTGACGCCGCTTTCTCGTAAAAGCACGGTGAAACCAAGCGAAAACCCAGCGTCTGCGCGTTGAAGATCGTCTCCGTCCCGCCGGTGAACAGGAAGCCGCCCGGGCGCAGGCTCTCGTGAAACCGCCGGTACAGGCTCTCCTTCGCCTCGTCGGTGAAGTAGATCACCACGTTGCGGCAGAGGATGAGGTCCATGTCCCGCGGCATGGGATCCTCCAGGAGGTTGTGCCACCGGAACTCCACGCGGCGGGCGATGCGCCCGTCCAGTTGCCACCCCTTGTCGACCCGGCGGAAGAACCGGCGCCGCATGTGCTCGGGCACGCACCTCAGTTCCGCCTCCTGATACACCGCCTCCGCCGCCCGCGCCAGGCTCATCCGGTCGACGTCGGTGGCGAGGATGTAGTGCTGCCGCCCCGGCGTCAGCTCCTCCAGGATCAGCGCCACGGTATAGGGCTCCGCCCCGATCGAGCACCCGGCGCTCCAGATGCGCAGGCTCGGCCTCTCGGCCAGGAGCCGGGGCAGGATCCGCTCCTGCAGCTCGCGGTACCGGTCCGGGTTGCGGAAGAACTCCGAGACGTTGATGGTGAGGAAGTCCCGGAACTCCTCCAGGAGCCTGGGATCGCGCTCCAGACGCCAGCCGAGGACGGCGTAGTCGGGCATGCCGTGGCGCCGCAGGAACGACTGCAGGCGGCGCTGCAATTGCGCGCCCTTGTAGGCGTTGAGGTCCAGGCCGGTGAGCCTCAGGACCCGCTGCCGCAGGACCGCGAAACCCTGATCTGGCACCGCGCTGACGCCGCCGCCCATCTCAGCACCCCCTCACCGCCCCGGACGCGACGGCCGGCTCCCCCACGAGGTGGCACAGCATGCCGGCGATCTCGTGCAGGGGCAGGACGTGGTCCGCCGCGCCCAGCTCCACCGTGGCCCGCGGCATCCCGTAGACTACCGACGTCGCCTCGTCCTGGGCGATGACGCACCCGCCCAGGCTTCTGACGCGCCGCGCGCCGCGCGCCCCGTCGACCCCCATCCCCGTGAGGATGACCACCACCGCGTTGCGCGCCCAGCGCTCTGGAATCCCTTCCAGGGCCACGTCCACCGCCGGCTTCACCCCGTGCTGCGGCGGCGTGTCTAGCAGCACCACCCGCCCCTGCCCGTCGATGGTGGCGTGCCGTCCCCCCGGCGCGACGAGGCAGACGCCGTCGCTCAGCGCGTCCCCGTCACCAGCCTCCCGCACGGGCAGCGCCCCCGCGTCGTTCAGGTGCTGCGCCAGCGACCTGGTGAACCCGGCCGGCATATGCTGCACCAGGAGGATCCCCGCCGGGAACCCCTCCGGGAGCCGCGGGATGACCTCCATGAGGGCTCCCGGCCCTCCCGTGGAGGCGCCGATCACCACGAGCCGGCTGAGCTGACCGGTGCCCCGGGGTGGCGCTGCGGTGGAGCCGCCACGCCGCCACCCCGCCACCATCGCGGGGGGCCTGCCCCAGGCCTTCCCCTTCCCCGCCCGCGCCGCCACGCGCACCTTCCGCCACAGCTCCTCCCGGACGCGGAAGATCTCCGCGGGCGCGGCGCCAGACGGCTTGGTCACGAAGTCGACCGCTCCCAGGGCCAGAGCCCGCACGGTGGCCTCGGCGCCGGCTTGGGTCAGGCTCGACACCATCACCACCGGCCGCGGCCGCTCGGCCATGATCCGCTCTAGCGTGCGCAGGCCGTCCAGGCGCGGCATCTCGACGTCCAGGGTCACCACGTCCGGGTCCAGAAGTGCCACCTTCTCCAGGGCGTCCAAACCGTCGCGGGCGGTCGCCACCACTTCGATGTCGGGTTGGCTCGCCAGGATGTTGCTGAGCACCTTGCGCATGCAGGCGGAGTCATCGACGACCAGGACCCTGATCTTCTCCATGCCCGCTCATCCCAGAATCTTGCGCACGGCGGACACGACGCGGTCGGGCTGGAAGGGCTTCACGATGAAGTCCTTGGCGCCGGCCTTGACCGCCTCCATCACGGCCGCCTGCTGCCCCAGCGCGCTGCACATCACGATCTTGGCGTCCGGATTGATCTTGCGGATCTCTTTGACAGCCGTAATCCCGTCCATCACGGGCATCGTGATGTCCATCATCACCAGGTCCGGCTTGTGCTCCTGGTACTTCTCCACCGCCTCCTGGCCGTTGCCGGCCTCGACCACGCTGAAACCCTCGCCTGCCAGCAACTGCCGGCACTTCAGCCGCATGAAATCGGAGTCGTCCACCACGAGAATCGTCGCCACGCTCGCTACCTCCCTGCAGCTTGAACCTCGGTACGCTCCCAGACCGCCTCGTGGAGGCCACGCACGTCCAGGATCAGGGCCACACTGCCGTCGCCGAGGATGGTGGCTCCTGCCAGCCCCGGCACATCGCCGATGAAACGCCCAAGGCTCTTGATAACGATCTCTTGCTCTCCCAGCAGCGAATCCACGATGAGCCCCACGGTCGCCCCGGCGGCGTTTACCAGGACGGCGTAGGAACCCTTGTCCGGCTCGCTCCCTCCAGACATGCCGAGGTACTCGTCCAGCCGCTTGATGGGCACCACGCGGTCGCGGACGATCACGACCTCCTGACCCCGCACCAGTTGTATCCGGCTCCTGTCCACCCGCATCGTCTCCACGATGGCCGACAGGGGCAGGGCGAACGTCTGCCCGGCGGTGCGGACGAGGAGCGCCCG
>JBBITQ010000180.1:0-3464 GCA_037440685.1 Clostridiales bacterium | reverse complement strand
GAGCTGGCTGGGCTTGCCGATCAGTAGCCACAAATTTTATACGTGACGGGGAAACTCCTTCGCATATTTTTGGCAGCTTTTGCCGAAAAAGCGCCCCGGCCGCCCGCCGGGCGCCTGCGGCTCAGTTCCCCAAGAAGGACCCGAGGAACTCTGCCGCCACCAGGAAGCCGAGGATCCCGAGCACCAGGAAGCCGGAGAGGAAGAGGTCCCGGGAGCGGTTGACCTCCGGGACGAGGTCGCTGGCGGCCACGTAGATGAACAGGCCCGCCGAGAAAGCCAGGATGGCGCCGGTATCGGCCGGCCCGCCCCCGCTGGCCGCCGCGGCCCACGTGACGGCGCTCCCCGCCAGGGTAGCCAAGCCGAGCGCCCCGGCGGCCGCCATGGCCTGCGCCCGGCCCGCCCCTGCCGCCAGCACGAGCGACGCGGCCACCAGGCCGTCGGGAAGCTTGTGGAGCAGGACGGCCGCGCACACCAGGAGGGCCGTTTCCAGGTTGCGTGTGAAGCCGGCGGCGATGGAGACCCCGTCGAAGAAGGTATGCACCGCCATCCCGAGGAGCGCCAGGTAGCCCCAGGTGCGCGCCGGACTGGCATCCTCCGGACAGCAGCCGCCCCCCACATCCCCGTGGTGGTGGACGTGGCGGTGGGTCATCAGCCGTTCCACCAGGTGCAGGGCGAGGAACCCGCCGACGGCGTAGAGGGCGTTCCCGGGCCGCTCGCCCAAGCTCTCGGGCAGGACCTCAAGGATGGCGGCGGAGAGGAGGAAGCCGGCGCTGAAGGCGAGGAAGCGCTCTAGGGCCCGCGGCGACCAGCGGCGCCGCGCGACGACAGCCAGCCCCCCGGCCAGGTTCCCCAACGCCGCCAGGCTGGCGGCAGCCACCAGGAGCGCCGCGTCGCTCACTCCTCCGCACCACCGGTGCAGCGCGCGCAATATCCGTAGACCTCGAAGACGTGACCGGTCACCCGGAAGCCGGTGTGGGAGCATGACCAGGCGCCGGCAACAGGCAGGGGACAACCGGGAAGGCAGGCGATGTCGCCGCACCCGAGGCAAACCCGATGGTGATGGTGGTCCTCCGCCACCTCAAAGAGATCGGCCCGCTGGCCGGCTTTCCGGCCGCCCGCGGCGCCCCTGGCGGTGGCGATCTTGTTCACGACACCGAGGGCGGTGAGCAGGCGCAAGTTGCGATAGACGGTATCCAGGCCGAGCTCGGGGCACTCCTGCCCCAGGCGGCGGTGGATCTCCGCAGCCGTCTGGGGCCGGCCCGCCTCCGCCAGCGCCTTAAGGATATGGCACCGCTGCGGCGTCAGGCGGAAGCCGTCCCTCTTCACGCGCCCCCAGAGCGCATCCGGTTCCACGCCCATCCGTTCCCTCCGGCGCGTGGTCGCCACGGGCCGCCACAAGAAGAAGGCGGCGCGGGCGCCCAGTCGATAAAATTCTTATTTACAATAGCAATTGCTGGCGCCGCGGTCAAATGTCTCAAAACGGCTTTCCTCGCCCGCGCGTCCGTGATAAAAACGTAAGTAGCGATGCTTTTCGCCCGTAGGAGGTCGGCGTCATGCGCGGTTCGTACTTCGTCATCGGGATGTTCATCGTCGCGCTCGCCGCGGCGATCACCATCGTCACCCTGGCGCGGCGCGTCTCCGTCTACATGCCGCGGCCGGAGGACGCCGTGCCCGGAGCCGCCCCTGCGGCCGCAGCGCCGGAAAATGCCGCTCCTGAGGTGCGCTGACCGCTCATGCGGGTTTGAACGGCCCGCAAGCGCATGCTATCATAGCTTCTGACGCGGCGCCCGTGCGGCCGCGTCGTTGGCGCCGGAGTGGCGGAATGGCATACGCTGGGGCCTCAAAATCCTCTGAGCTCGCGCTCGTGTGGGTTCGAATCCCACCTCCGGCACCATGAGATCAGACAGCGATCCCCGCGGCCAGCGCCGCGGGGATTCTTTCTCGCGCCACCGGTCTTTGCCGGGCAACGCCCGCCGCACCGCCCGTACGGCACCCGCGCCCCTCAGACTGCCGCCCGCGTCGGGACACCGGAGAAACGCCCGGGAGCGAACGCCACCGGCCAGGGAGCCGCGCCTGTGAGGGCGTCGGCCACCAGCCGCCCGGTCACGGGGCTGAGCAGGATGCCGTTCCGGTAATGCCCCGCAGCCACCGCCACCCCGCGCCAGCCCGGCACCGGACCGATGAGGGGCAAGTCGTCGGCCGACCAGGGGCGCAGGCCAGCCCAGGCGTGACGGAAGCAGGCCGCCTCCAGCGTGGGGGCCAGCCGCGGCCCCAGCGCAGCCAGATACGCCACGCCGGCAGCCGTGACGCGGCTGTCAAACCCGGCCCGGTCCTCCGTGGCGCCCACAACGACTGTCCCGTCCACCTTAGCCACCGCGTAGCCGCGGTCCGAGAAGACGATCCGGCCCGGCGCCGGGGGGAGTTGCTGCAAGGCGATGATCTGTCCCCGCACCGGGGTCACGGGCAGCGCTACGCCGAGCCACGCCGCGCAAAGACCGGTCCACGCCCCCGCCGCGATGACCACCTGCCCCGCCGCCAGCGTCTCCCCATCCGGCGCACCCGCCACGCGCACGCCCAGAACCCGGTCGCCATCCGTCACAAACCCCGTAACTTCCACCCCTTCCAGGAACCGCACCCCACGGCGCGCCGCCGCCATGGCGAAGGCCTGCACGAGGCGCGGGCTGAAGACGTGGTGCTCCTGAGGGTAGTAGACGGCTGCCGTCACCTCCCCCACCGCGGGCTCCACAGCACGGGCGCCTGCACCGTCCAGCCACTCCACTGACAGCCCCGCCTCCCGCTGCCAGGCTACTCGCGCCGCCAGCGCCACGGCCTCCGCCTCGTCCAGCGCCACCCGCAGGAGGCCGGAGGGCACGTACTCCACGTCGATGCCTGTCTCCTCGCGCAGTTGCCCAGCCACCTCCGGGAACACGGCCAGGCTGGCCAGGCCCAGATCCAGGAACGGCCCCGGGCCGTCGGCCTCGGAGATGGGCGCCAGCATCCCGGCCGCCGCCCCTGAAGCCTGGCCGCCCACCCGGCCGCGCTCGACCACCGCGACCCGTATCCCGGCCCGGGCCAGGTGCCAGGCGATGGAGCAGCCGATGATGCCCCCGCCTACCACCACTATGTCAGGACTCGCCAAGAACGTCCCCTCCCCTCGCTTCCACCGCCGCACCCCGCCGCGGGCCGCCAGCCGCCCCGTGGCCTCCCGCGGCTCCGCAAGCGGGGCAACGCGGATCCCCCCGCCACGGCACCTCGCGGAAGCGACCCGCCAGGGCGTCCACCACCAAGAGCCGGCCGGTATACGTGCTGCCCCGGCCCAGGATGATCTTGATGGCCTCCAGCGCCTGCAGGGAGCCCATCACCCCGGCCAGGGCGCCGATCACCCCGGCTTCGGCGCATGTGGGCACGCTCCCGGGCGGCGGCGGTTCCGGGTAGAGGCAGCGGTAGCAGGGGCCACCCGGGAG
>JBBITQ010000179.1:2681-3471 GCA_037440685.1 Clostridiales bacterium | reverse complement strand
TGCGCGCGAAGGTGCCGTGATCGACCGTGGCCGCGGCGATGGCCTGAGCGACCAGCGCCGCATGGCCGGGCCCGCCCGCCCGGTTGAGGATCACCCCCGCCAGCCGCACGCCGGGATCCAGCTCGCGGTACCCGGCCACCAGGGCCGCGGCGCTGCGGGCCATCCCCCGCACGTCCACAACGAGGATCACCGGCGCGGCCAAGAGGCGCGCCAGCTCGGCCGTGGAACCCTCGCCCGTCGCCCCGCGGCCGTCGTGCAGGCCCATGACGCCCTCGACGATCGCCAGGTCGGCGTCCCGCGCCGCGCGGGCGAAGGAGGCGAGCACCCCCTGGCTGCCCATCAGCCAGGTGTCAAGGTTGCGCGACGGGCGGCCAGTGGCGAGTTCGTGGTAGGTGGGATCGATGTAGTCGGGCCCGGCTTTGAAGCCCTGGATGCTGAGGCCGCGGCGGCGGAGGGCCGCCATGAGCCCGACGGTGACAGTGGTCTTCCCCGAGCCGCTCCAGGCGCCGGCGATCACCAGCCGGGGGGTGGTCAGCCGGGACGTCATCGCGCAGAGAACACCCGCCGCATCCCCTTTCCGCGAAGGACCTTCTGCGGCGCAAGGGGGGCAGGTCTCCTGGCTTTCGGTCATCGCGCGCCCGCCCCTTCCCGTCTCTGCCCGGCGGGGATCCGTCGGGCGGGAGGCGGTGGGCCGCGGCCGGCCTAGCGCCAACCGCGCTGCGGGCTGCTCCCGATCACAGTGGCGGGACCGCGCCGGCTCCCCGCTCCGCCCGGCACGCCGGCGGAGCGG
>JBBITQ010000179.1:0-2671 GCA_037440685.1 Clostridiales bacterium | reverse complement strand
CCCCGGACTTCCCTATTATCCCCCGCCGGCGGCCGCTCCCGACCGCCCGGCAGGGGCACCCCCCTGCCTATGCGATTCTGGGCAATTATACCGTAAGCCGGAACCGACTGCAACGCTGCCGGGCACCCGGCTGCCCTAACGCTGGGCGATGATCTTGTCGCGCCGGTTGAGGAACCGGTCAGCCGACATGGCCGCCAGCGCGCCGTCGGCCGCGGCGAGCACCGCCTGCTTCACCGGGCTGCGCCGCACATCCCCGGCGGCGAAGACGCCCGCCACCGGGGTGGCCATGTCGTCGCCGGCCACCAGGTACCCGTCCTCGTGCAGGGGCAGGGCGCCCATGAGGAACTCGGTCGACGGCTTGCTCCCAGAGAGGTAGACGAACACGCCGGCGCCCGGGATCACCTCGGTGCCCCCCTCCGGGGTCTTGACCGCCACCCCGCTCACCCGCTCGCCGCCCACCACCTCGACGGGCCGGCAGCGGAACCGGTAGCGCAGGTTGGGCAGCTCCGGCAGCCGGTCCCCGGAGACGCCCAGTAGCTGCTTGCCCGGGACCACCAGGTGTACCAGGCTGGCGTACTTGGTGAGGAAAAGCGCCTCCTCGAGGGCCTCCTCGTTGTCGCCCAGGACCACGACCTCCCGGCCCTGGTAGAAGGCGCCGTCGCAGGTGGCGCAGTAGCTGACCCCGCGGCCGAGGAAGCGCTCCTCGCCCGGGAGCTTCTTGCCCCGGTCCATGGCGCCGGTGGCGATGATGAGCGCCCGCCCGCGGTAGACGGCCTCGGGGGTGAAGACCTCCTTGACGTCGCCCTCCACGTAGACGCCCTGGACGGGGGCGTGGACGAAACGCGCGCCGAAGTCGGCCGCCTGCCAGCGCATGGTCTCGAGGAGTTCCAGTCCCGAGACCTCCCCGCGGACCCCGGGGTAGTTGGCGATCTTGTGGGTGATGGCCAGGGCGCCGGAGGACGGGGCCTTGTCCAGGACCAGCGTCTTCAGCCGGCCGCGGGCGGCGTAGAGGGCGGCCGACGCCCCCGCCGGCCCCGCGCCGACGATCACCACGTCGTACAGTTCATCCGCCGCGCCCTCGTGGCGCAAGGAAAACACCGACCGCTGCAGCGATGCCGACCCCTCCAATGCCGATACCTCCCCCGCCAACCCGGACGCCTGACCGGGCCGGCCGTGTTCTTCCGCTGCCCAGCCTGATGAACAGCAGTAATAAAAAGCAAAATCGTGAGCCAACCTGTAAGCCGAATTCTGTCGGGGGCGATCATCTATCTGGGGCGGCAGTCGCCTGCCGCCTCGTGCGGCCAACCCGGGAGGCTCAGCGGGCCACGTCATCCCTCCCCTATTTGGCCTTGCAGCGGGTGGGGTTTACCTGGCCGGCCAGTTGCCTGACCGCCGGTGCGCTCTTACCGCACCGTTTCACCCTTACCCGGCCCGGGGGCCGGGCGGTTTCATTTCTGTGGCACTTTCCTTGGCGTCGCCGCCACCGGGCGTTACCCGGCACCCTGCCCTGCGCTGTTCGGACTTTCCTCAGGTACGGCGTCGCCGCCCTGTACCCGCGATCGCCTGGTTGACTCACTGATATTTAATTGGTTCGCGGGCTGCGCGATGGCAGCTCGGATTTTCGTAATTATAACAGCAGCCCACGGCGGCATCAATGGCGATTGCTGCCTGGCCGTCCAGATCATCACGGCGCCGCCGGCAACAGGAAGGCTCCTTCCATGACGGTCACCGCCGCGCCGCCGACGCGCACCGCCACCGGTTCCAGTGCGCCGTCCGCCCCGGGCGCCGCCTCCACCTCGACCTGGATGCTGCCCGGCCGGCCGAGGACGTGGCCCTGCTCCATGACCATGGCGGCCACGCCACGGGAAGGGGTCACGACGCCCCGCGCCACGAGGTAAGCACCCAGCGCGCCGCTGGCGGTCCCCGTCTGCGGGTCCTCGGCCACGCCCACGGCGGGCGCGAAGGCGCGGGCGTGGGCCGTCGCCGCCGCATCCACCGTTTCCATAGTGAACACGTGCGTCGTGTGCACCCCCAGCGCCCGGTTCAAGGCCAGAAGGCGCTGCTGGTCGGGCACGAGGGCCCGGAGGGCCTCCAGCCGGCGCACGGGCACCAGCAGGTGCCAGAGCCCGGTGTAGGCGATCCCCACCGGTATGCCGGCGGACAAGATCTCGTCCTCCGGTACCCCCAAGATGCCGGCCAGCTCCCCCGGCGCGCCGGCGAAGGGACGGAAGCGCGGCGCCGCCTGGCCCATGACGACGGCGGCGACGGCGTCACCCGCCCAGCGCACCTCGATGGGGAGCACCCCCGCCCGGGTCTCGCACCGCACGACGCGCCGTCCCCTCGCGACACCCGCTCGCGGCCCGGAGGTTCCCGGCCCGCCGTCGTTTGCGGGGACAGGGCTGAGGCGGCCCTCCTCCGCCAGGGCGAAGAAGGTGGCGATGGTGGCGTGGCCGCAGAGGTCGACCTCCTGCCGGGGGGTGAAGAACCGCAACCGGAAGTCGGCGCCCGGGACCGTCGGCGGAAGGAGGAAGGCGGTCTCGGACAGGTTCATCTCGGCGGCGATCCGCTGCATCTCCGCTTCGCTGAGCCCCGCCGCGTCCAGCACCACCCCCGCCGGGTTCCCGGTGAACGGTTCCGCGGTGAAGGCGTCCACCTGCTTCACGCCCACACG
>JBBITQ010000178.1:0-3486 GCA_037440685.1 Clostridiales bacterium | reverse complement strand
CGGTTCTGATGGCGGATATGCACTGCCACATCCTGCCGGGGGTGGACGACGGCGCCCGCGACTGGGACGAGTCCCTGGCCATGGCGCGGGCCGCGGTGCAGGCCGGCGTCACTCACCTTGTGGCCACCCCCCACTTCATGACAGGCACCTACGCCAGTCCCCGCGCGCACGTCCTGGCGCTCGTGGCCGAACTGCGGCAGCGCCTGGCGGCGGCTGGCATCCCCCTTCAGGTCTTCCCCGGCTGCGAGGCCTACCTGGACCCGGAGTTGCCGGAACTGGTGCGGGCCGGCGAGGTTACGACGCTCAATGACGCCGGCCGCCACCTGCTGGTGGAGATGCCCCTCACCGCCGTTCCCCCCTGGGCGGATGACGTCCTCTTCCGGCTGCAGTTGCAGGGCGTGACGCCCGTCATCGCCCACCCGGAGCGCAACCGCGCCCTGCAGCGGGATCCGGCGCCGCTCCGCCGATGGGTGGAGCGCGGGGTGCTCGTGCAGGTGGACGCCGGCAGCCTGGAGGGCGAGCACGGCCGCGCGGCGCGGCGGGCGGGCTGGCGGTGGCTGCGCGAGGGGCTGGTGCACGCCGCCGGCTCCGACGCCCACCGGCCGGAGCACGCCCGCAGGATCGCCGCCTGCGCGCGGCCCTGGGCCGACATCGGTGCTTCCGCCGCTGAAGACATGCTGGCGCGGGTGCTGCCGGGGGTGGTGGCCGGTGCGCCGCCGCATGATTGAGTGGGCGGTGCTGGTGGCCGCGGCCGACGCCGTGGCCGCCGGCCTGGCCCTCGTCCTGGCGCCGGCCCTGTGTTTTCCGGGCCAGGGAGCGGCGCCGGTGGCGGAGCGCTTCGCCCGGCCCGAACTGGCCGTGCTGGCCTGGTTCGTGCTCTGGCTGGTCACGCTGGCGGCCTTCGACCTCTACGATCCGGCGCGGGTCGGCGAGGCGGCGGGCCGGCGAGCCCCGGGGGCCATAGCGCGGGCGACGGCCTGCTTTGCCGTCCTGGTCCTGGCAGGCCTCACGGCGCTCAAGATCGAGGACGTGAGCCGCCTCTTCCTCCTCCTGGCCTTCGTATTTCAGGGCGGGCTGGCGGCGGGCTTCCGCCTGGCGCTGGCGCGCTGGGCCGGGCGGCGCGCCGAGCGGGCAAGCCCGGAAAGGGACGCCGTGCGCGTGGTGCTCGCGGGGGAGGACGCCGGTCTGGCCGCCCTGCGGCGGAGCCTGGAGGAGCAGGCGCACCTGGGCCTGCGGGTGGTGGCGGAGGTGCACCTACGGCGGGCGGCGGGTGGCGACGGCGCCGCGCGACCGGCCGCGTCGGGAGCGGAGCCTGCGGCGGACGGACTCTCCCGCCTGGCCAGGCTGCTCGACGAGGCAGCGGTGGACGAGGTGGTGCTGTCCCTGCCCCTCGAGCGCTGGGCGGACATCGAGGCTGCGGCCGGCGTGGCGCTGGAGCGGGGCAAGACGGTGCACGTGGCCCTGCCCAGGCCCCAGGCGGAGCTGGTGCGGGCGCGGGTGACGCCGCTCGACGGGCAGGTGCTGCTCTCCTGGGTCTTCGGCCCGCAGGACTCGCCGGCCCTGCTGGTGAAGCGGGCGCTGGACGTCGCGGGCGCGGCGGCGGGGCTCATCCTCCTCGCCCCGCTCATGCTCCTCATCGCCCTGGCCATCAAGCTCACGTCGCCGGGGCCAGTCTTCTTCGTCCAGGAACGGGTGGGCCTGCACGGCCGCCGCTTCCGCATGTACAAGTTCCGCAGCATGGTGGCCGACGCCGAGGAGCGCTTGGCGGAAGTCCTTCACCTGAACGAGATGTCCGGGCCGGTATTCAAGATTGCTGATGACCCTCGTGTCACCCGGGTCGGCCGTTTTCTGCGCCGGACAAGCCTAGACGAGCTGCCGCAGCTCTGGAATGTGTTGAAAGGAGACATGAGCCTGGTCGGCCCACGGCCGCCACTGCCGAGGGAGGTCCGCTGCTACGACGAAGCCAGCCGCCGCCGCCTGAGCGTGCGCCCCGGCCTGACCTGCTTCTGGCAGGTGAACGGGCGGAACAAGATCGCGCGGTTTGAGGACTGGGTCGAACTGGACTTGCAGTACATCCGTCAATGGAGCCTGGGGCTGGACGTCGCCATCCTGGCGAAAACCATCCCCACGGTACTGAAGATGAACGGATCATGACCGTGGCGCGGGTTCAAGGGAGCGAAGGGGCCGCAAATCCGCACCACGAGGATCGCCGGGCGGGCGACATCCTCGGCTGCCGCATCAGCGCCATCAGCCGGAGGGACGTCCTGGAGCGGGTCAGGGTTTGGGTTGCGGAAGGATCCTCGAGGTACATAGTCGTTTGCAACGTGCACTCGGTCATGACGGCCTGGAGGGACCCGCAATTCCGCGCCGTGATCAACGGCGCGGACCTGGCCACCCCCGACGGCATGCCGCTCGTATGGGGGCTGCGCCTTTTGGGCTTCAGGCGCCAGGAGCGCGTCTGCGGACCCGATCTCATGCTGGACCTCTGCCGCCTCGCCGCCGCCGAGGGGTATCCCGTATTCCTTTACGGCGGGACCGAGGAGACGCTCGAGAAACTGCAGGCTCGCCTGGAGGGGATGCTCCCCGCCCTGAGCGTCGCGGGTCGTTTCGCGCCCCCTTTCAGGCCCCTCAGCCGGCAGGAGGACGAGGCGGTCACGGCGATGATCGCGGCTTCCGGGGCCAGGATCGTCTTCGTGGGCATCGGCTGCCCCAAGCAGGAGGTTTGGATGGCCGCCCATAGCGGAACAATCCCGGCGGTGATGGTAGGGGTGGGGGCTGCCTTCGACTTTCACGGCGGGAGGCTGAGGAGGGCTCCGTCCTGGATGCAGAGAAGCGGCCTCGAATGGTTGTTCCGCCTGCTGGCGGAGCCCCGCCGGCTCTGGCGGCGCTACCTCGTGAACAACCCGCTCTTCGTGGCCCTCTTCCTGCACCAACTCCTCACCCGGCCGGAGCGCGGGGCGTCCAAGGGGCACACGAGCATATGATCGCCGAGAAGGTGGGCCACTTCTTAGACCTCAAGCGGATCAAGCGGTGGGGTGGTATGGGCGGCCTCGCCGTCCTGGACCAGGGACTGTTCTCCGGCGCCAGCTTTCTCGTCAACATTCTACTCGCGCGCTGGCTTGCTCCGGATGAGTACGGCGCCTTCGCGGTGGCCCTCTCGGTGTTCTACCTCCTCGCCGGCTTTCACACCGCGGTGCTCACCGAGCCCATGATCGTTTTCGGCGCGGGGAAGTACCGGGAAAAGTTCCAAAAGTACCTGGGGATGCTCCTATATGGGCACTGGGGGATCTCGGCGGTGATCGCCCTGCTCCTGGGCGTGGCTGCGTACGTGATGGGGAGCATGGGTTCCCCAGCCATGGCCCAGGCATTGGCGGGTCTCGCCGTGTCCTCGCCCCTTCTCCTCCTCCTATGGCTCGTCCGCCGGGGCTGCTACGTCCACCTGCGGCCGCTATGGGCGGTTGTCGCAAGTGGGGTCAACCTGGCGGT
>JBBITQ010000177.1:0-3497 GCA_037440685.1 Clostridiales bacterium | reverse complement strand
CGCTTCGCCGCCGACGCCGCGGGGCTCGCGCTGCTCCTCGAGGCCAGGGAGGACATCCAGGCGGAGGTGCTGGAAGCCGATTTCTCCATCGCCCGGAAGGGGCCGCGGGAGGCGCTCGTGGCGAGCCGCCTCGTCCTCGCGGTCGGAGCGGAGAGGGTGGAGATGGATGTCACGTCCACGATCACCGGGCTCGACCGCGCACCAGAGCAGGTGCAGGTCTGACTTCGCCACGTTTCATCTCATAACGGATTCATGGGGTTCATACCGCGGGGGGCCGTACTCCGGCCCCCCAGTCGTTCTCCGCCTCACGCGCCGCCGCCCGGCTGCCTCCCGAGCCGCGCCAACCGCGCCCGCCGCCGCGCCTCGGCCGCTGCGTACCGCTCCCGGTCCTCGTCCGTCTCGGGCAGCACGGGCGGCACCGGAGTGGGCCGACCTCCGTCGTCCAGGGCCACGAACGTGAGGTAGGCCGTGGTCGCCTGGTGCCGTTCCCCGCTCAGGAGGTTCTCCGCCCAGACCTGGACCTCAACCTCCATGGACGTGCGCGCCGCGTAGTTCACCCGCGCCTTGAGGATGATGGCGTCGCCGATCCTGATGGGCCGGTGGAAGTCCAGGTTGTCCATGGAGGCCGTCACCACCACGCGCCGGCAGTGGCGCGAGGCCGCCAGCGCCGCCGCGATGTCGATCAGGTACATCACCTTGCCGCCCAGCATGGTGCCCTGGGGGTTGGCATCGTTGGGCAGGACGAGCTCCACCATCTCCACCTCGGACTCCCGCGGCGCGCGGGGTCGCAAGCCGCCGTCCACCGTGGTCACACCCCCTTTCCGGCCCCGCTCGCGGGTTCCTCCTCGGCGAAGGCGGTGCTCGCCAGGAAGATTTCCTGGAAATCCGGCCGCGTCGCCAGGGGGACGTGCCGCACGCGCCGCGCCGCTGCTTCTACGGCGCTGCGGGCCTCCGCGGAGAGTAGGCACAGCGCCGCCCCCGCGGCGGCGGCGTTCCCGATGGGGCGCACCCGCTCCGCCGGCACCGGCGGCAGGAGGCCGATGGCCAAAGCGCTCTCCACGCATATGTAGTTGCCGAAGGTGCCCGCCAGCAGCACCTCCGCCAGGTCCGGGGCCCCGATGCCCCGCTCCCGCAAGAGCACCGCTGCCCCGGCGCGCACTGCCGCCTTCGCGAGCTGGAGCTGGCGCACGTCCTTCTGGGTTATCGCCACCATGCCGCCCTCCGCCTCCGGCCAGGCGAGGACAAAGGCCATGCCGTCCGCCCCGCGCCGCAGCCGCTCCCGCAGCCTTCCGCTCAGCGCCGCGCCGCCGTCGGGGGCCAGCCGGCCCGTGGCGTCCACGACGCCCGCCCGGAGCATGGCCGCCACGGCATCCACCAGCCCCGAGCCGCAGATGCCCCGCGGCGGCGCCCCGCCGATCACGTCCAGCTCCACGTCGGCGCCGATGCGCACCGCCTGGATCGCCCCGGGCGCCGCCCGCATCCCGGCGGACACCGCCCCGCCCTCGAACGCCGGCCCGGCCGGGGCACTGCAGGCCAGCACGCCTCCCCTGTCCCCCAATAGCATCTCGCCGTTGGTGCCCAGGTCCACGACCAGCCGTGGTTCGTCCCCTTCCCAGAGGCGGGTGGCCAGGAGCACGCCGGCCAGGTCCGCCCCGACGAAGCCGCCGATGTTCGGCAGGCAGTAGACGAGCCCGGCGGGGTTCATCTCCAGACCCGCCTCTGGGGCCGAGCAGGTGACAGCCCCGGTGACCGCCGGGACGTAAGGGGCCAGGCCGAGCTGCGCCACCTCCAGCCCCAGGAAGAGGTGGTGCATCGCGGTGTTGCCGACCACCGCAGCGGCATAGACGTCGCGGGGGTCCAGCCCGCGACGCCCGAGGGCGCGCCGGATCAAGCCGTTGACCGCATCCCGCACGCGCTCGCGCAGCTCCCGCAGCCCTTCCGGCCGGAACGCGAAGGCGAGACGGCTCATGAGGTCCGCGCCGAGCGCCGCCTGCGGGTTGATCTCGGACTCCGCGGCCAACTCGGCGCCGGAGGTGAGGTCCACCAATGCCACCGCCAGCGTGGTGGTGCCGATGTCCACGGCGACGCCGTACAGGCGGTCCGTGGTGTCGCCCGGCTCCACCGCCAGGACCCGGCTGTCGCCGAGCACAGCGGTGACGCCGAAGCCGGCCTCCCGCAACGCGCCGGGGAGACGCGCAAGCGCCTCCAGGGTTGGTGTCACCGACCGGCCCAGAGCGGCGGCGAGCCTCTCCCAGTCGCCATCGCCGCCCTCGGCGCCCGGGCGCGCCACCCGCACGAACACCTTCTCCACCAGCGGGCTCAAGGAGTACGTCGCTCCGACGCCGAAGCCGGGCTCCCAACCCAGCCCTGCCTTGCGCCAGGCCGCCCCCTCGGCTCCCCGCCCCACCCCGAGCGCGATGTCGCCTGCGAGCACGGACACCGCCATCCCCGGAACCGGGTGGTGCTGGCACGCCAGGCGGAACCCGGCCTCCAGTTCCGCGGCGCTCAAGATGGCCCGGTCGGCCGGCGCCGGGGCCGGCGGCATCCCCTCTATCCGCACGCGGCAGCGCCCGCAACGGCCGCGCCCCCCGCACGGGCTCTCCACCGGCGCGCCAGCGTCGGCCAGGGCCACGCTGAGGGGCTTCCCCGCCGGCACCTCCAGCGAGCGGCCCGCGAACAGGATCCGCACCACCCCGCCCGTCATGGGTCGCCCCCGCCTCCGCCGCCGGCGACCTCGGCCCTGCCGTAGAAAAGGGCCATCACGCGCTTGGCCACCTCCACCGCCTCCGAGGCATCCCGCCCGTGCCCGGCGGCCCCGATCTCCCGCGCGTACTCCTTGTCCGTCGCCGCGCCCCCGATGATCACCGGGCAGTGGAAGCCTTCCCGGGCGAAGAGGTCGATCACCTTCTTCATCTGGGGCATGGTGGTGGTCATGAGGGCCGAGAGGCCCACTATGTCGGCCTTCTCCCGCCGCGCCGCCTCCAGGATGCGCTCGGCGGGCACGTCCCGGCCCAGGTCGACGACCCGGAAACCGTGGTTCTCCAGGAGCACATTGCAGATGTTCTTGCCGATGTCGTGGATGTCGCCTTCCACTGTCGCCATGACGATGGTGCCGATGGGCTTGGCCGCCTCACCCCTGGACATCTCGGGCTTCAGGCGCGCGAAGGCCCGCTTCATGGCCTCGGCGGAGAGCATGAGCTGGGGCAGGAAGTAGACCCCCTGTCCGAAGAGGCGCCCGACCTCCTCGATGGCCGGGATCAGCGCCCCGTTCAGAAGCGCCATCGGCTCGCGCCCGGCCGCCAGGGCCGCCTCCACCAAGGGGACGATGCCTTCCTTGTCCCCGCTCAAAACGGCGTCATAGAGGGCGCGCTCCATCGTCCCCTCCGCGCCCGCCGCTAGCGCGGCCCCCGCCGGCGCTGCAGCCGCGGCGCCCGCGGCCGGCCCCGCGCCGCCGGCACCGGCCGCGGGGCGGGCCGACGCGTCGAGCGCGGGAGCCC
>JBBITQ010000176.1:1899-3520 GCA_037440685.1 Clostridiales bacterium | reverse complement strand
AGGAAGTATATGGACGAAGGGCGCCGTCTGGCCGGCAGGCCTCAGGAAAACGTCGCCAGGTAGGAAGGAGCTTTGCCGAACGGTGTAGAATTATCCACCCTGCCATAAAGGGCCCGCTGGGCAGGTGGAGAGGATCGGTTTGTTCGGTTGGGGGCAGGACATAGGCGTTGACCTGGGAACGGCGAACACTCTCATCTTCGTCAAGGGCCGCGGCATCGTGATCCGCGAGCCCTCGGTTGTTGCCATCGACAAGGATACGGGCAAGGTGCTGGCCTATGGCAACGAAGCGCGCCGCATGCTCGGACGTACGCCCGGCAACATCGTCGCCATGCGGCCGCTGCGGGATGGCGTGATCGCCCACTACGACGTGACGGAAGCCATGCTCCGCCATTTTCTTTCACGCGTGTGCGGGCGGTACAGCCTGGTGCGTCCACGGGTCGTCGTGTGCGTACCGTCCGGAGTCACGAGCGTGGAGAAGCGGGCGGTCCTCGAGGCGGCGGCGGTGGCAGGGGCGAGGAAGACGTATCTCATCGAGGAACCGATGGCGGCCGCTCTCGGCGCGGGGCTGGACATCAGCGAGCCGACGGGGAGCATGGTGGTGGACATCGGGGGAGGCACGGCCGACATCGCGGTGCTCTCCTTGGGAGGCATCGTCGTAAGCGCTTCCCTGCGGGCCGGGGGCGACAAGTTCGACGATGCCATCGTCAGGTATATGAAGAAGCAGCACAACCTAGCCATCGGCGAGCGCACCGCGGAAGAGATCAAGATCACCATCGGCACGGTGGACCCCGTCGGGAAACCGAAGGAAATGGATGTGCGCGGCCGCGACCTTGTCACCGGGTTGCCGCGCACGGTGACGGTGACGTCCCACGAGACCTACGAGGCCACCCAGGAGGTGGTGGCGTCCATAGTAGACGCCGTCAAGGGCGTCTTGGACAAGACCCCCCCGGAGCTGGCGGCCGACATCCTAGAGCGCGGCATCGTGCTCACCGGCGGGGGTTCCCTGATCGAGGGGTTTGACCGCCTCCTGGCCCGGGAAACCGAGGTGCCCGTGTTCATTGCCGAAGACGCCCTCTCCTGTGTGGCCCTGGGCACGGGCAAGGCCTTGGAGTCGCTGGACTTGCTGGAATCACAGCTCGTGAGCCTCCAACGCTGAAATTTTTTGCTTTTGGCAGCAGGAATGTGATTTTTGACGTAGAATCGAATAGCAAAAACCACGAATCGCCCCGAGAAAGGCAAACCCGGCGAAAGCCGGGGGCGCAAAGCCGCGGGTCTAAGGCCGGAAAGGCTATGACGGCCGGGCTGCCGAAGGGCAGAGGGCGGCGTATCTGGCTCTCAGAGCGAGAAGCACCCCTGCTGGCGGCAGCCGGCAGGGGTTTTTGCGTCCGGGGGATGGGCGGAGACGGAGGTGGCGAGTGTGCTGCGGGGGATCTATGCCGCCGCCACGGGCATGCTGGTGGAACAGGTCCGCCAGGAGGTGATCGCCGGCAACCTGGCCAATGCCGATACGGCGGGCTACAAGCGCCAGGTTGCCGTGGAGAGGCCCCTGGCGCAGTTCCCCCTGCGCCGGCTGGGAGATGGGCCGGGGCGGACGCCCGCTGGTGTGGGGGTATTGGGAACG
>JBBITQ010000176.1:0-1870 GCA_037440685.1 Clostridiales bacterium | reverse complement strand
GGCGGCTCTGGCTACCACCGTCACCCTGTTCGGCCAAGGCGGCCTGCGACCGACCGGGAACGCGTTGGACCTCGCCCTGGTTGGCGACGGTTTCTTCGCCGTGGAAACCCCGGCGGGTGTACGCTTCACCAGGGATGGGGCTTTCATGGTTGACCGGGATGGCTATCTGGTCACGGCAGCCGGATACCGGGTGCTTGGCGAGGGTGGCCCCCTGCAGGTCGGGTCCGGGCGGGTAGAGGTCGATACGGAAGGCCGCGTCACCGTCGACGGGGTAACGCGGGGCAGGCTGCAGCTCGTGGCCTTCGCCGACGTCACGGTGCTGCGGCGGGAGGGCGAGAACCTCTACAGTGCGCCGCCGGGTGCCGGCGTGCCGGCGGACGCCTCCGTGAAGGCAGGCTACCTGGAGCTGTCCAACGTCCAGCCGGTGCGGGAGATGGTGGACCTGATCGCGGTGATGCGATCCTATGAGGCCTGCCAGCGCCTCATCAAAGCCCATGACGAGACGCTCGGCCAGGCCGTGAACGAGATAGCCAGGGTCTGAAGGGGGGATTGTGGTGATCCAGTCGCTGTGGTCGGCTGCGGGGGCCATGCAAGCCCAGCAGCTCAAGGTCGACACGATAGCGAACAACCTGGCGAACGTGAACACCGTGGGGTTCAAGGCCAGCCGGGTGGCGTTCCAAGACCTGCTCTATTTCACGCCGGCTGCGCCGGGGCAGGCGTGGCGCGCCACTGCGGGGACCGCGGGAGCAGGTCGCGTCGAGGTGGGCACCGGTGTCGTTCCAGTCGCTACCGTCAGGGACATGACCCAAGGGGCGCTGGAGAGCACGGAGCGCGAGTGGGATCTGGCCGTCGACGGCGGCGGCTTCTTTCAAGTACGGCTTGGGGACGGGACCACCGGCTACACGCGGGATGGCAGCTTCCGCGTGAGCGCGGGCGGGGACGGAGAGCTGTCGGTGGTGGACGCGGCGGGCAATCCGCTGCTCGACGCTTCGGGTCAGCCGCTGCGGATCCCTTCGGCCGCCGTGCGGTGTGAGGTCGACGGGGCCGGGAACGTGACTGCCATCCTGGCAGACGGCAACACCCAGCAGGTCGGGCAGATCGGCCTGGCCGTCTTCCCCAATCCGGCCGGGTTGGAGGGTAGGGGCGGGAACGTCTTCGTGGCAACCGCGGCCTCCGGCCAGGCGGCAGTGGTCACCCCCGGCAAGGGTGGGGCGGGTGAATTGCGCCAGGGCTACCTGGAGCGTTCCAACGTGGAGGTGGTGACCGAGATGGTCAGCCTCATCGTAGCCCAGAGGGCGTATGAGTTGAGTTCCAAGGCGGTGCAGAGCTCGGACCAGATGCTGGAGATCGCCAACAATCTCAGGCGGTGATGCTGGTGCCATCGCCGGTGTCATGGAATCCTCAAGGGGCGATGGGCGGGCCGATCCGGGCGAGGGAAGAGCAGGAGGCGCCGGACCGGCTGGCGCGTGTCTTCGCGGCGATGTTGCTGCGGGAGGTGCTCAAGGCGGCACTGCCGGAGGGGCAGGTCCCCGGCGGATTTGCCGGCGCCGTGCACCGCGACATGCTCCTGGACGTGTTGGCAGAGCGGGTGGCAGACGCCGCAGGGGAGGAGTGGTTGGGTCCCCTGGTGGCGCGCCTCAGGTCGTCGCCGGCAGGCGGGCGGGGATGACGCGGTCGCGCCCGCATGCCTTGGCTTCGTAGAGGGCGCGGTCGGCGGCCGCCAGGAGCCCCTCCTTGTCAGTGGCGCTCCCCGGGAAGTCAGCCACCCCGGCGCTGAAGGTGACGGTCAGGAACGTCTGGAGCGCGGGTGTGACAATCCGCGTCTCGCGCACCAGCTCGCGTATCCGGTTGACGATCTGCACGGCTGTCG